>JAGOLA010000033.1 GCA_017994375.1 Candidatus Omnitrophota bacterium
CTAAAAATATTTTATGGAAGTGGGACCTCCCCTAGGATTAAAGACCTTGATTTCTAAAACTTCTTATCTTTTATTCAACCGGAATAACTATTTTTGTACCCGGCTTAAGCTTATTAGGATTTTTGATAACGTCTTTATTCAATTCATAAAGATATTTCCAACGATGAGCTTTACCGAGCTGTTCATAAGCAATCTGTGATAGAGTATCTCCTTTTTGGATGATATATTCTTTAGTTTCTACTCTAACTTCGCCTTCTACATCTTTTTCTTCTTCTATAAGAAACTTTCCTTCTTCTATCTCTTTTGCTTCCGGAACTTCGGGTTCCCCGGGATAAGGAAGCATCACTTCCTCTACTTCAGCAATCATAAATTGGGCATTTCTATCTTTCTGCATTCCTACCAAATCAGTAATAGGCGCAACAGCATCAAGTTTTCCCCGGCTGACAATACGAATGCGTTCCTGTGGTATGCCATTATCAAGCATAAATTCTTCTACTGCTTCAGCGCGGCGCCGGCCTAACTTCTCATTATAGGCTTCTGAACCGCGTATATCACAGTTTCCGGTTATCAAAATACTAGCTTCAGGGTTTTTTTGAAGAGTTTTTACAGCACTATTAAGTATAGCAATAGCATCATCGCGTAGAAGGGCTTGATCATAATCGAAGTAAACCTTTACATTTTTAATAATCTTCTTTATAAGCAATGACGGCCGTAACTCTTTAGGCTGCGGCGGCGGAAGCTCTTCTTCCTTATAATCAAAAATTATTTTATAGACATAAATGTAGCCTCTATTTCCCCAGGGCTTAATTTCGCCCGGCTCATTAGGCCACCACCAATATCCGCCGCGTTCGGTATCTTTTACCGGACCCGGTTTAGCATCGGTAGGCCACCATTCAAAACGGCTTTGTAATTCTTTTAACTCCTGTTCTTTTCTTAAGGCTTTTTCTTCTTTAGATGCCGCATAAGAAATCTGGATAAAAAGCAATAACATAATTATTACGAAAATTATCTTCTTCATAATTTCACCTCCGGCTCTCTTATTTTATCTAAAAAATAATTCTTATAAAGCTATTCTTTAAAAATCGTTCCGATAAGACTATCAATTAGCTGTTCCTTCCCGCTTTTCTTATCGGCATCAGGAGAAGATTCTTCGACATTATCTGCCGTGGAAGAATCCTGATCTAAAAATTTATCTAATACTTTTTCTAATTCCTGACGGCCTTTTTGCTTAATTGCCGACATTCCGATTTGTTTTACATCGGGCATAAAAGAAACCTTTGCTCCTTTTCCTGAAACTTTTAAGGGAAAGTAAATTTGTTTAGTTTCATTTAATAAATATTCCATCTCGGGTACCGTTGTTGTAATACTTGAAGATAAATCCTGCGGAATCATAAAGGAACCGTCTAAAGAGTAACTCTGATCAAAACTGACAAGACCTTTACCCTGAAATAAAAAAGTTTCGGTCTCTACATCTATTGACTCTACCGCTATCGAGTTATTACCGATTCCTAGCGTAGTTTTACAATTAGTAATAGTAGTATCTTTTTTACGTAAATTCTCTTTAAAGCGTTCCGGTAAATTTGCTTCTAAAACTGCTGCTAAATTCGGCATAAAAGAAAGTTTATCTAAAACCATTTTAAAGACATTAATATCGATTAATTGGCCTTCCTTTATTTGTAATGAACCGTTACCGTTTAACTTTGCTAAGGCGCCATTAGGATCAAATCCTTGGCCTTTAACTTCAATATCACCAAAGATAAGGCCTTTTACTTTTACGGGATATTTCACTTGATCTATAACTTCACTAAGTTCGAGATCTTCAAGGTTAACTTTCAGCGAATAGTTTTGATTTACTAAATAATCACTAATATTTCCTGAAAATTCTACCTTGCCCTTGCCCAAAAGACATGACGCTTTATCTAAAATAATAGTATCTTCACTCATATCAACAGTAGCTTCAATTGACTCTATGGGCACCGCTAATTCTTTTATCTGTAATAAGCCTTTGGTTAGTACTACTTGCCCTTTTAAGTTATTAAGCCCTTTGGAGCCGGCTTCTAAGGAATCAATGTTTATTGATAATACCCCGGACTTAATTTTCGGCAAAGAGGCGTTTTTTAGCTGCGGAATAAATTGAGACAGCATATCCATAGACAAACTAGAAAGGTCACTCGTTGCTCTTACTTCCTTAAGTAAAAAACTGGAATTAACCATATTTATTTGGCCTTCTCCCTGTGCAAAAATATTCTGCGAATTGCTTGCAAATAAAGCTTGGAGTTTAATCAGGAAAGGTTTAGTTAAAGAAAAATCATCTATCTGAAGTGCTATTTTATCGAGAATTAATGATATATTAGGTTCTAAAAGATAATCCCGATAGTCAATGCGACCATTTTCTATATCAATACGATTGATAAATATCTGCGGTAGCTCTTTGCTAGTTGCTTCGCTTGGTAGTTTCGGTAAAGAAGTTTCTATACCCTGTTGTTTATCCGGGCTGACTTTAGCTAAAGTTTGGATATTTATTCGGCCGTCTTTAAGACGAATAATACTTATCTGCGGTGTTTTAATTTCTACCCCTAAAATTCTGATTTGCCTCTTTAGAATAAGATCTTTAACGGAAAGGCCAAGATTCGCTTCTTTGGTAGAAAGAAAGTTATCTTGGCCAAAGTCAGGATGTTCTTTAATAATAATATCGCTTATCCGAAGCTGAATACCGTCTCTTAGAGAAAGTTTCAAATTGATATTTGCCAAGTCAAGCGGACGCCCAAGCGCTTTTTGTGCAGCAGCAATTATTTGCGGCTTAAAACGGTTAGCGTCAAAAGTGCTAAGGAATATAACTACTACGATAAAAAAGATTAAGATAATAATAGATAAGGCTATCAATACTACTTTAATCATTCTTTTAATATTCATATAAACAAAATATGTTTCTAAAAAAATTAAATTTCGATTCCGAATACTTTCCTCACCAGAAGGCCGATAAAGAAAGTAAGAAATGCTATACTTAAACTTAAACCTGCCATTTCAATAAATCTTTTTTTAAAACTAAGCCCTTTAGCTATAGAGATATAAAAAGTAAAAACTAAAATAATAAAAAGCGCTGTTGTTACCACTGATCCTAAGCTAAAAAATATATTTTGGTGTATAAAATACGGCGATACTAAAAGAATAACAGTAATTATATAAGCCAATCCGGTATAGATACTTGCTTTAAAAGGATTTTTTTCTGTGTCTTCCTGCTTAGTAGATAGATACTCTGAAGCTGCCATAGACATAGCAGCGGCTATACCGGTGATCAAGCCTACTACTCCGATAAGGCGGCTATTTTGTAAGGCAAGGGTAAATCCGGCCAGGGCAGCTGTTAATTCCACTAAAGCATCGTTTAAACCAAGAACCATTGAGCTTATGTATTTAAGACGTTCTTCATCGATAAGGCTGATAATTTCTTTTTCGTGTTCTTCTTCATTACGTATCAATGATTCTACTTCCGCTGACTTTACTTTCAACTTCTCGTAGGTACCCTGGGCTATGCCTTCGGCTGATTCCATAAGTTTAAGGCCGAAGTTTAAGCCTAAAAAACGGGAAAGAACAACAAATAAAAATATTTTAAATTTATTCGGAGTGGTTTCTTTACCGCTTAAATTCTTAAAAATTTGATAATGTTTTAACTCTTCGTCGGAAATTTTCTCAAGTATCTTACGATGTTCTTCTTTTTTTACTAATCCGGCCAGCTGTTTATAAACTATATGGTCGGTTAATTCGCTTTTTTGAATACTCAATATTAATTTTAGCTCCATAATTATAATTTTAATGGCTAATTTATTTGCTATCTTTTAAGGGTTATTTTATTTAAGCTTACCGGATATGGAGTATATAATTCCGGCTGCTACTTCCGGTTGAGGAAGCATGTATTTTCGAGCAGAAACTGTAATTTCCGTCTTTTTATCAGTTACCTTCTTAAGCTTCAAAGTCACTTTAGAATTTCCTACTTCAGCATTGATAATACCCATAGTCTTATCTTCTTTTTTTACTGCTCCGGATGTTTTCAAGATACTTAAACTTACTTCATAAGCTTTCTCCCAAGAAACATTATACTCGGAACGCGCATAATCTTTACCGGCAAAAGTAAAAACCGCTGCTACTGGGAGCGCGGCTACGCCAGTTAAAACCGATGCCCCATATATCCCAAGGCCCTGAATACCCGCTGCCTTTAAGGGTTCAGCGATGATAAGAGCGGCTAATTGCTGGGCGCTGTTAATATTCTTATAGGTCTTTTTAATGCCTATATCATAAACTTTTATCGCTGTCGGCCCAGAGACGCTGTAATCTTTACTTACTACCCTTCCAATATTAAGGTTAACCAAATCCATCTGTATAGACATCTGTTTAACTGGTTTAGCTGGTTTATCCGGCTTATCTTTAGGTTCAGAAAGTTTAAGCGAATCAACGTTGAGTTTGCCTTCCTCGTTCTTTATTAAACCCATTTCTTTTAAATCCAATGTCAACTCTTTTAAGTGAATCTTTCCGCGTATTAACGGTAATATATCGTAAGAAACGCCTAAAAGAGGAATATCAACCATAACATCTGGCGGAAAATCTTTTGGGCTATACATCTTAAAATTAGTTATCTTGACGGATTGTCTAATTATGCTGAGAGAAAAACCTCCAATACGAGTCGGAGCTCCGGTAATATTGCTAGCAGCAAGAGTGATAACCTGTTTAATCACAAAATCGCGTAAAGCGCAGAAGACAACGAGAGCTAAAAAACAAATTATAATTAAAATAAGCTTCTTCTTCATGTCTCCCTCCTTATTTTATAAGTTTTTATTTCAACCATAAAACTTAATATTCAAAATAAGCAAACTCCTCTGCCCGTCTATTATTTTAACATATAAAGAGCTCTTTCTTGCAATTAGGTATTATAGGGCTGCTTAGAGTGATTATCAAGAAAATTAAGTAGTGCTAAAGAAATCCTTCCTTTGGAGGAATTTCTATTGATGGTATTTATTTATAGATAGGAAAATTTTGAGGAAACTTAAAGACTAAAATTGCTGGCGCTTATAATATTAGCATCAGAAATAACTTAGTCTTTTACTTGCTACGCCGTTGCTTAAGGCGTAAATCAACTCGCTGTTTCTTTGTTCTTCCTAAACTTTTCGGCAAATTATTGTTATCGGAAAACTCTTCGCATTCCCATACCACCGGATCCTTATCAAAGATACAGGTCGAAAGTTGTATGCAGGTACCGCATAAGCCATCTCTTGACATAATTACCTCCCTACCGCTACTTTTAGCCTACGGTGATTAGTATGGTTCTGGTATTTATTGTTCCCGCTACTACCGTTTAAGATTGCTTCAGCCTCTTTACGATAAGCATCCATTACATAGGGGATACCGCAAACTTGGGATGCTTCTTCGGTCAAACTCATCAAATCACTGCGAGAGATAGTATCAATCCTAAAGTTTCTGCTGCCGGCCATCAACTGTTGCAAGCCAACCTTAATCTTTTGGGTAAAAGAATATACTCCTAAAGCACCTAAGGGTATATCTTTCATATTGGCGCCGTATTTTTCGGATAACTCTTCGTAACAAACAAAAATTTCTTTCTCGGTCTTACCATACTCGGATACGGTAGTAGGAAGCTTATTTTCTTTAATCCAATTAGCAATATTTTTTCCTACCATTCCAGGAATCATCAAGGCTCTACCCATACAAACTGCTTTAACATAAGGAGCTCCCATAGCTATAACCTTAAATACATGGTCTTCAGTAGAAAAACCTCCGGCAATAGCAATATCCGGAAGACGCATTCCCTTCTTAGCTAGCTTCTGACAAAACTCATAGGTCAAAGCCTCTAGATAAAAAGTAGGAATTCCCCACTCTTCCATCATTCGCCAAGGACTCATGCCGGTTCCTCCCGGTGCACCGTCAATAGTTAAAAGATCGATTCCGCCTAAAGAAGCATATTTAATCGCCATAGCCAGTTCGCGCATCGAGTAAGCTCCGGTTTTAAGAGTAACACGCTTAAAACCTAAATCTCTAAGACGCTTTACTTCGGCTAAAAAGGATTCTTCGGAAACAAAACCTAGACGGGAATGACGTTCAAATTCTTTGATTGCACCGTCAGCAAAAGCTTTTTGAATAGCTTCTTGTGTCGGATCAGGAGTAACAATGTAACCACGCTTCTTTAATTCTAAAGCTCTGTCTAAACTTCTAACTTTTATTTCACCGCCAATGCACTTGGCACCTTGGCCCCACTTAAGCTCTATAGCCTCTAATTTATGTTTCTTTCTTATATATTCTGCTACACCCAAACGAGTATCTTCTACATTCATCTGTACTAAAATCTCACCATACCCGTCATGGAACCTCTTATAAGTTTCTATTCTACGGTCCATTTCCGGAGAACTCTTGATTTTACCTTTATTATCTAATTCTAATTTGGGATCAATACCGCAGACATTTTCACCGCAAACCAAGGTAATGCCTGAAATGGCTGCACCTACCGCAAAAGAATCCCAGTTTTTCCTAGCGATCTCGGTAGAACCCAGCGCGCCGGTAAAAATAGGAGCTTTCATTTTTACTTTAGAATTCCAACCATATTGAGTCTCTGTATCTACATCCGGAAATTTAGTATTGTCGGGGTTTCCTTCTGCGCCTTGAGGCAAACCTTTTGCGCCCAAAGCATAACCTTGAATATTTAGATGAGAATAATCCACCGGATAATCTTTATCTGCACCAGCAGTTACTTCTCCGAAAGGACCAGGATAAATTACTTCCCGGCCTCTGAAAGCGGCTTTAAAAATTTCGCAATTTCCTTTACAACCGTCTACACACCGCGAACAAATTCCCGAACCCGGCACTACATTTTTAGACCGGTTAAATGTCCCCGTTGCATCATTAGCATTTGGTCTGCCTAAATTCATATTGTTCCTCCTTACTCTTACTCTGCTTATTTTCTGAATCCATCGGAATCAGGGCAACCGTTGCCTATTTAAGCAGAATGGCTACTTTGCCTCGGTTAAATGTTTCATATCTACTGCCAAGATAAGTGCCTCCGCTACCTCGCGCATAGTCTTACGATTATCCATACTGTACTTACGAATCTTTAGATAGGCCTGCTCTTCCGTTAATCCCTCCTCTCGCATTAGAATACCTTTGGCGCGTTCGATTCTTTTACGCGTCTCAAGCTCATCTTTAATTACTCTGGTTCTTACTAATAACTCTGTATTTTCAATAGCTACCGCCGCCTGATTAGCAATGGTAGTCAAAGTCTCAATGTCTTCACTGCTAAAATCGTACAGCTTAGCGGTATAACAATTTATGGCACCAATTACTTTACCTTTAACCGATAAAGGCACGCATAGTAAAGATTTTAAACCTTCTTTTTTGGCAATATCTTTATGCTTGTATCCTTTATCTTTAGTGACATCTCTTACCGCCAGGGGTTTATTCTCCTGGACTACTTTACCGGCAATACCTTCTCCGACTTTAAGAGGCAACTTTTTGTTATATTCTTCGCTAATACTTTGAGTGGCACGTACTACTAAAGTATTAGTTTTTTCATCGATTAGCATCAAAGAGCAAATATTAGAACCTAAAACTTCTGCGGTAACCGTAACTATTAGGCTTAGAACATCATCTAGATATAAATCCGAAGTAATAGCCTTGCTAATCTTAGATAAAGCTTTGATATGCTCGGTAAAGGTTTTATCCATAGTAAAAATAAAAAAAGCGTTTTACACCGCATAAATCGGCATAAAACGCCATTGTTTCGCTAAAAGAAATGCCCTTTTTTGTTAGCTAAACTTTGCTAACACCAGGAACATCCCTTTTATTTTTTTCAAACACTGAAATGTACGGACAATAAAAAAAGGCGCTTTTTTAACGCCTTTGTCCTTTCTGCACAACTTCGTGCTCTTTACCTAATTGTCAGGCAAAATTTAACATATTATTTTGAACTTGTCAACTGTTTTTTTAAGGCAGTAAGTAGAGACGGGCCATTGCTTTAGCCTTTAAATTTTGACAAAATGTGATAAAGAGCCCACCTCTTTTATTTTAATTAACCTTTTATCTTTTGCTATTTCCTCTACTAAAATATTAACTCCTTTTTTCATACTGGCATAAGGACGAACAGCGCTAGCATCATGAAACACAATATGACCTCCCTTTTTTATAACGTTGACCCAATACTCAAAATCTTTTTTTACCTTTTCATAAGAATGGTCTCCGTCTATAAATATAAAATCTACTGCTAGGCCTTTATTATTATAAGTTGTACTATCGATAACTATAATTTCAACTTTATCTCTCAAACCAAATTTACGTAAAATATCTTTTAAATTAAAATCATCATAGGTATCATGTATATCCAGAGAAATTAGTCTTCCTTCTTTTAAGGCGAAAGCAATTAATAGCGTAGTACCTCCTTTCCAACGGCCAATTTCTACGCAAAGAGCTTTATCAAGAAACCTTACTAACTTAAAAATATAAGCGGCCTCATCTAAATCTACCCTAATAATCCTCCTGTTTAAAGGCGTACAGGAAAAAAGGAAACAAAGATCTTCAAATCCTTCTAGCTTTTCAGGAATCGATATTTCGGACAATTTTAAGTCATTTTCATATTCTTTATTTAGCTCTTCGGCTGATAATAAATAAACCCATCTTCCTATTCTGGTATGAAAAGATTTCTTAATTAACTTCCTAAGAGCTAATTTTAGATTATGTAGCCTTGTCTTCATATAGCGATAGGTTTTTATTTAAAACGGCTAAAGCTTGCTACTCGTTATTTTAAATTCGTTCTTTCCGCCGGCGGAAAAATGGTTTTTTTCTCTTACCAGGCCTTCGATCTTCATTGCTGCCTTGTTTATCAAAATGACGCCATTGATTAGCTCTACCTTCTTTAGGCCTCTTATCGTATTTTTCTCTAAATAAACCAGTACTCTTACGTTTTGCAAAACATTCGCTACAATATACCGGACGGTCTCCGCTGGGCTTAAAAGGCACTTCGCATTCTTTATTGCAGTCTGCGCAAATTGCTCGAGTAAAACTTCTTTCTCTAGGGCCATCATTTTGGCTTCTCCTGTCATGATGGCGGTTACGATCAAAATGCCGGAAAGGTTTCGAAAAATGCCTTTCTTCCGAAGGCCTCTCTGAAGATAAACTAATTAAAGTATCTATCTTCTTCTCTAAAGAAACTAGCTGCTGTTGTATTGTATTAATTATACCGGTTATATCCGGTTCAAACCGCTTAGAAACTGAAGAACTTTTACTTTTGGAACCTTTTTTCATATTACTCCTTGGACAAAAAGCCTCACCAATTATTTAGTACCCGTTAAAAAAGTAAGATTCTCTAGACTACACAGAATTTACAGGTATAAATTGTGTGTAGTTTTAAGCCCCTTATCGAAGACTGCCCTTGCGTTTATTAACGTCCTTCGTTCTTACGCTTGGAAAAACAATCCTTGCAGTATACCGGACGGTCATCTCTAGGTTTAAAAGGCACTTCACATTCTTTCTTGCAGTCTGAACAAATCGCTTTGTGCATCTCTCTTGGCCTTCCGCTATATCCACTACTTCCACCTTGTTGTTGATATCCCATATTACCTCCTCTTCTGTCGATAGACAGATTTTTAATTTTAGTAAAAAATTATGGGGTCCCTCTCCTATAAGCAGAGGTTAAACCGCTTAGTATCTATAGATAGTTATTATAGCTAACTTAAGGTTTTTAACAAGGTATTTCGGTTGTTTAGAGAGGTAGTTTCCTCGGAAAAGATGTCCTATTTGTCTAGTATTCTATAGTCTAAGATTACGTAAATATTTGAAAACATTAGATGTATAAATGTCTACTTATTTAGACCTAGACAACTACAATTAATACATATGCTCTTATACAATAGTATCCTTTGATAAAACAATGAATTATTAATTGTCTATAGTTTAATTGAAGAAATTAGGGATGACTATAACAAAGAATACAATAAGTGCTATTGCTAAACAAAGCTGTTTAATCCAGAAAAACTTATTTGCATAACGGTAAGACAAAGCAGAATAATCATAATTTTTTGTCTCTAATCCTTCTTTTTCCATCTCATTGCACAAATTATTAGTGTTAATATATATACATAAGTATTGAAGAAAATCTAGTACCATACTTAGTAAAGCAAGAAATCCTACAAACATTAAACCCTTTTTCTCTCCTGCGCTAGTGATAAAGGATGTTGCTGATCTATCTATTAAGAAACCCCAAATAATGACTATTAATCCCAAAGAAATAGCACGAACCTGTGTACTTATACGATTAGATGCAAAATGTCGCTTTTCAATGAAATGCTCTATCTTCATTTTTTTCCTTTAGTATGGCTCGGTGAAGGCTTACTGCCTTTCGATGGCATCGCTTCCCTAAGTCTTTTACATGTTCCTATCTCTAGTTTTTTAGATACTTTTTTTGCAGATTTTTTTTACATGATTTACTCATTCTATACCCCTTCTGTATTAAAAAGTTTTACTTATATCCACGTGCTATTAATACCAACTTCAAACTTTATGCGATGTACAAGTTCATTACTTAGGGCTTTCTCAGTACCTGCGCTACCACCTAAATTAATAAGAGCAACCATGAAACCAGCTTTATCTTTTTGATCCTTTGCAGCTGTAACGGCGATATCGAACTGAATCCCAGGTATCTTTGAATCATCCCCAATATTACGCCGTAAATTAAAAACTTCAAATTGATCTTTATCTGGATTCTTTAATTCATCATTTGCCATTCTAATACCGGTAGCAATTTCTACAAGGGTATTTTTGATAAATTCTTTAAGTTCGATATGTTCCATTATCATCTCCTTTTTTGGTCTTCTAACGCTTAAAGCAATTTACACGAACCATGCAAGCCACAAAGATAGTCAGGTAACATATACTATCAAGATTCTTTTGTTTCTTCTACTTTTAATATCTCCTCATTTTTTACAGAAATAGGTGATATAGCATCTGCGCTGATGTATAGTCGCGCGTCATTAACAAAATCAACATAGATTGAATTCATTTCTTTAACAATTTCATTTAATTTATTGTTACCGGGTGTGAAACTATTCGATTCGGGATTATAGTATTTAGCCTCTTCTCGTGCCTCATTTGCTTTTTTTATAAAACTTTGCATTCTTTTGTAAAGTCTCTGAGGAAATACAAACATCTGTCTTGCCTGAATAACATTAAAGGCAGTAGATATTGTCTTAATTTCACGCCAGTAACGCTTATATGCTGACTCAATTAAATTATCTTCGGGTATAAGGTAGTAATAAACCTTATTAGCTACTGCGTTTAGCAATTTTCGAGTCATACGCATTTTTACTATGCTATCTATTACGCATTTAACCATTTCACTATGTACTGTTGAAACGCGGTTAGCTTCAGCAGTTTTTCTTATTGAATATATTGCAACCCACGTAGTAACAAATATGCTAAGCATAGCCAACCCAGTTTCAATTGATATAATTCCTTTCATAATAATATTTATGTAAATCCACCTAATCCTTATCTCTAGGTTTTTATTATAGGAAGATTATATAATATTGACAAAGTATTTCAATGGATAATAGGATGTAGCCTCAAAAAGATGTCCTATTTGTTTAATATATTTTAACTGGTTATGACGTAACTAATTAATATCTAAAGTATGGTTGGTTGTACATTGATGAAAAGCGTACAAACCACCTAAAGCATTCCAAACATCTTTTAGCAATCCTAAGTAAGTGAAATTAAATCTTAATTTTAAGCTTTTTGACTTTTGGTTTCTCGTTAACCCATATACATGTAAAATACAAAATACCCACCTTTTTATTTTTAAGTGCTGATTGTATTTCTCCTTCTGTATGCTTTGGATCTATTGGAACCCAGGTTGAAATATGATCTTTATGGGGTATAAACGCCTCGATTTCGGTAAGTCCTGTGCCATTTTTACCCGTAAACTTAACTTCTGTCTCACCAGAAAACGAATCTTGGTGAGCAGCATTATCCGCCCTTAAACCACTGTATTTAAAGTAAGGATTGCAAATAACAATACTGCTCCCAACATAATTACGGAATTCTATATTAATTAAAGAAGTGTAGTTAATGCCAGTGCGCTTGCTATGGTAAGTAAATATATTTAGCATAGGGATTCGTCTTCCTCTTATAATATAAAAAGAGCCAAACACAACACCAGCGACCAAAATTATTACATTAATAATTTCCCAAATTCCAATATCATTCAGAAAAATTAACTTTTCTATTATTTGCACTGGCATACCTCCTCTACAATAGATTTTTTATCGATTATTTAAGTGACTTACCCATTTTCATCAATATAGCGTTATCTATAGTTTTTGGTATTGTCTTATTCCATTCTGTGTCAATATAATAATCTACATTTTTACCAATATTACTTATCATTTCAAAGGAACCTCGGATAATATCTAAATATTTCTGCCTGGATTCAATTGTATATTTATAAAAATACACAAGGGTATTTTGTCTGTCCATCGGCATTAAAAGAGAAGGTAGAATATAGTGTAAAACTTTCGAGTTAGAAACTAATCTGCCTTTAGTTTTCATGAGATTAAGACCATCGTATATTTGAGCTACAATACTTAAGATTTCTTCAATGTCCGTCACTGCGGTTATTTCCTTCTTCCATAAGAGTTTTAATTTATCTTTTTGTGCACGAATCGAATCTCTAAATTGATCAAAATACTCCATCTTAGCACCACGTGAATTCATATCCCAAGAAACAAGTGTTGCATACATTAACTC
>JAGOLA010000133.1 GCA_017994375.1 Candidatus Omnitrophota bacterium
ATATTAGGTGGCGGTATTACTATAGAAAAAGGCTTTTTTCTAGGGTTTGGTATGGCATGAAAAATATTACCATCTAGCCATTTTTTTAAAACTTTATGCTCAGTTTCTTTAAAGTTGTATCTTGAAGGAATTTCCATAAACTAAATATTTAAATTTTCTTATTTTTTAGCAAAAATTATATAACAAGACAGGCTAAATTACAAGGTTGAATTCGATAGGTAAGATTACAGAGGTTTTAATATTAGTCATTCTCCAAGTATTTTTACTAAAACTTTTTTAGGCCGCTTACCGTCAAATTCTCCGTAAAATACCTCTTCCCAAGGGCCAAAATCTAACTTTCCTTTTGTTATGGCAATTACAACCTCTCTTCCCATAATGGTACGTTTAAGGTGGGCATGGGCATTATCTTCTCCAGTTAAATTATGCTTATATTTCTGATTTTCTTGAGGTGCTAAATTTTCTAGCCAATTTTTAAAATCTTCTTTTAATCCATCTTCTTCATCATTAATAAATACCGCAGCGGTAATATGCATAGCATTTACTAGACAAATTCCTTCTTTTATCTTACTCTTAGCTAATATTTCTCTTAATTTTCCGGTTATATTAATAAATTCGATTTTATTTTTAGTATTGAAAGTAAGATATTCGGTATGGGTTTTCATTTTTAAACAATATAATTAGTTAAATAACCTATGCCTTGGATAAATACTTGGACTTTATCTCCTTTTTTCATTGGACCCACTCCGGGAGGGGTTCCGGTAGATATTACATCGCCAGGAGAAAGCGTCATGACTTTAGAAATAAAAGAGACGATATAACCAATTGAAAATACAAAATTAACGGTAGAAGAATTTTGCCGTAAAATATCATTTAGGTATAATTGTATCCGGGCATTATTAGGATTAAATTCTGTTTCCAACCACGGACCTATTGGACAAAAACCATCAAAAGATTTTGCTCTTGTCCACTGTACATCCTTAGACTGGAGATCGCGAGCAGTAATATCATTTAAAGCGGTATAACCTAAAATATATTTATGATAATTATTTTGGGTTATATTTTTAGCTTTCTTCTTTATTACTAAAGCCAATTCTGCTTCATAATCCAGTTGTTTTACGCCATCGGGGAGTATGACCTTTTCATTATGGGCGCTTAAAGAGGTTGGCGGTTTCATAAATATTATCGGCTCTTTAGGCACAGGCATTGTTAACTCTTGAGCATGGTCTTTATAATTAAGGCCGACTAATATAATTTTGGTAGGTTTTGCAGGCGGCAAAAGCTTAATTTTTTTTAAGCTAATTTTTTTAGCGCTTATTTCGATTCGGTCAAAAGGTTCTTTTTTTAAACAAGTTATAGTGCCATCGGCATTGATAATTCCCCAAAGAATATTATTCTTATACCGAAACTTCGCTATTTTCATTTCTGTAGAGATTCGATCAAAGAAATAAATTGCGGAAAAGATTTATCGATACAATCGATATTATCTATCGAGCAATACTGACTACTAGCAGCTCCTAAGATAACTGCGCTCATAGCCGTACGATGATCGTCAAAGCTCTTAAAAAAGGCGGGGTTGAATTGATTATTTCCTACGATTTTTATAACAGCTTTCTTGCCGATAGTAGTAAATTCTAGCTTGATACTTACACCAGCTTTTCTTAAATTTATAACCATAGCATTTAAACGGTCTGTTTCTTTAATTTGTAATTCGTTTACACCGTATATCTTAGTTTCTCCTTCAGCAAAAGCAGCAGCAACTCCAAGTATCGGTACCTCATCTATCAAGGAAGGAATTTCTTCCTCGCTTACCGTTGTAGCTTTTAATCTAGAGCTACGAACTATAATATCGCCAAAAGGTTCATAATCAGATTCTTTATTGATAATATTTATATTAGCCCCCATTCTTTTCAATACTTTTAATAAACCGCAACGCGTCGGATTGATATTAACATTTTTAATCGTTATCTTGGATTCTTTAGTAATTAAACCTAGAACTATAAAGAAAGCAGCCGAAGAAAAATCAGCTGGTATATACAATCTTCCCGGAGAAAATAGCTCTTTTAGCGGCCGAGAAATAATATTTTTTCCTTTAATCTTTATATTAGCTTTAAAAAATTTGAGTAGGCGTTCGGTATGATCGCGTGATTGCCAAGGTTCCCTGATAATAGTTTGCCCTTGAGCATATAAAGAAGCTAAAATAATAGCTGATTTTACCTGGGCACTAGGTATCGGTAAATTGAATCTTTTTCCTCGTAATATTTTGACAGGTTCTATAAAAAGAGGCGGATAGATATCTTTGCCCTTACCGATTTTAGCTTTTACTTTTTTATTTCTAAATTTTGCTCCCATTTCGCTCAAAGGTTCTACTATCCTCTTCATCGGCCGTTTCATTAAAGAAGGTGATGCCAAAAATTTAATAGAAAATTTTTGAGCGCAAAGCACACCGCTTAATATTCGCATTGTCGTTCCGGATTCGTTAGCAGAAATGGTAATTTTGCCGTTTTTCGGCCGAGAAAAATATAAACCACGGCCTTCTATCGTTAAATATCCTTTCTCATTAGTGATAATTTTTGTGCCTAGCTTTTTAACGCACTTTAAGGTCGTCAAGATATCATTACTCTTGGTAAAAGGAGTTATAACAGTTTTCTGAGAACAAAGAGCAGAAACTATAATAGCCCGATGTAGAATAGATTTGTCAGCAGGTACGCTGATTATCCCTTCTAACGAAGTTATAGGC
>JAGOLA010000034.1 GCA_017994375.1 Candidatus Omnitrophota bacterium
CTTATAATATTATCTATTTTTAATCATTGGGTTTAAAATTATTGAATAATCTCAGTCTAGAATCACATTACAGGAAGAACATACTATTAAATCAAGAAGGAGGTGAGGTAGGATGGTCAGAATAGTAAAGTTAATCTTAGTGTGTTTGGTAATAGTGGGGGTGGGGGGTATAAACTTTTCACTTAGGGCCCAAGAAAAAGTAGAAGAACAAGTTGCCTCGATTTCAGGGGAAGTAGTTGCAGTAGATTTAGCAAAATCTGAAGTCGTAGTAAAACAACTAGTTGCTGATACTTATAAAGACATACCTTTTGCCGTATCAACCGAAACAAAAATTCAGAAAGGAAGTATTTCTTTAGAGCCTTCTGAATTAAAAGCCGGAGATAAAGTCACAGTAAAATATACCATAGACACACTTGGAAAACAGATGGTAGAAAGCATCACTGTGGAAGCTGAGTAAGCAATTTAGCTAAGTTAAAATTTTGATAGCGGCGGTTAATAAACCGCCGCTATATTTTTTAGCCTTACTATTTAAAAGTTTTGATTTAGAATAAGATGTCAATAAAGATAGAGATAATATCTTTCGTCATCCACTATACTTTGCGTGAATTCTTTTATTTTTTTTATGGGAATTTTTGAGTCGTCTAGTTCATAAGTCATGAGTAATAAGATATCTTCTTTTTTTGTTTTCTTAAACTCTCTTATTTTTGTATAAAAATCTATATCGTCTCTATTATTTTTTATCTTTCTCTCGTTATTCCAGATTATATAAGAACCAAAGGTATCACTTCGAGGGTAATAAATCTTTTTATTAAGATAAAACGATATTGCTGATACAGAAAAATCCCAATCCCCAGCCATTAAAAGATTACCCATATTATTTTTTTTAATAAAATTAGCAACATCTTTGCTGGCGGAAAAAGGATGAAACCATTCTGTTAAGCTCGCTACCATTCCTATAGTAAAATGTATTGCTAAAATAGTAGTAAGAAAAATATTCCTACTTTTATTACAAATTTTTGTTAAACCCCCAGGATATCCTATAGATAAATTAGTTGTATAGTAATAGCTTTCTATCCAGAAGCAAATAACCAGTAGTATATATGCATAACCTTCATAACGTATGAAGTGAAATGTATCGGAAGAATAATAATAAATTTTTCCTAAAGAAAAAACTAACAAAGAAGTTCCTAAGGTGTATAAAAAACAAGCAATAGGTTTTCTATGTAGAAAGATAATTACTAAAGAAAATAATAATATAGATAGGATTATTTGAGCTGTGTTGCTATCAATTATATTACTATTCCAGAAGTTGTAATTGATTTTTGGTATCGGTACATAGCTTCTCCAAATTATTATACTGGCGTTAGCGATACTTTTAAAGTTGACCGCTTGCTTTAAGATATGCACAGTCATTTTAATAGTTCTTGCCGAAATAAACGAAGTTAAAAAAGCAGAAAGAATAATAATTGAACTTATACAGATTTCGATTTTTTTAATAAAAGTGAGCCCCCTTTCGCTATATAGTTTTTTTGATAACAGGTAATCAAATAATAAAGTAGCTATTAAGATAGCAGCTATAACTAAGCTTAGAAGATTGACTTGGCAAAGTAAAAATAAAATCAAAGATATAAGTAAATAGTTTTTTTGTTTTGGTTTAAAAAAAACACAAAAAAGAAAAATAAATAAGATATTCAAAGAATGATTTCTACTTATAGTGCCATATTCATAGAGAGGAAAGTATCCCAAAGAAAATAACAATTTTTGTAGCTTTGTAAAAGGAGAGAATTTTAAAAAGACATATATTGTAGTTGCGACAATTATTAGATTTAAAATTTTTAATACCAGAATTGGATTTGGTAAATTTCTAAGCAAATAAAGGCAGGCATGCCACAGCAAAGGGCTATATTCAAAATTAGTATTGGTAAATAATTCAGAGAAGCTATAGCTTTCTCCCGCTATCATCAATGCTTGCAATTCATCTCTCCACATTTCATGGAATGATATATTTATTACGGCGATTCCTATGAATAGTAAGAAAGATAATATTATAAATAAAGAATTTCTTTTTTTTAGCGAAGAGTTTATGGTTACCGATTCCATAAGTTTATTATGATTTCTTAAATTTAGGTATGATAAAGAATATATTACTTTTAACCCTTGAAATATCTCTTTATTTATTCTAGAATATAAACAATATTCTAAATGAGAAATTGATTACATACATTATATTATAAAATTAGAGTTATTAATTAATTTTTTATAATATTTTGATTAAAAAAGGCATAAAACAATAAAAATGAGTTTTTTAAATTTTTGGAAAAAATTAGTAAGTAATAAACAGTCAAAAAAGAGACAAAATAAAAAGATAATTCATACCAATTCACTAAAAGGGCTTAAGAAAAAAACTAAAAAAGCAGCCCGTAAGAAAATAATCAAGAGGTCTAAAAAAACTTCGCGCAAAATGCCTAAATTATCGCGAAAACATAAACGCTCCAAACCCCATAAAAAGCGCGGTTATAAGATTAAGATAAGAAAATCTAAAAAAAGACAGCTTCAGGCCAATAAAAAACTTCCCAAAAAGCCCAAAGAAAAAGAAATCGGAATCATTACTCATTATTACGATAAAATCTCGGTGGGAATTATTAAACTCAAGGCCGATTTAAAATTAAGAGAAACTATCCGTATAAAAAGTGCTAATTCTGATTTTATGCAAACCGTTAATTCGATGCAACTTAACCATCAAGATATAGTAAAAGCTAAAAAAGGCGATGAAATAGGGATTAAAGTTATTAAACCTGTGAGTGAAAATAATAGAGTTTACAGGATAATCGATTGATTAAGAGCTATTGAAAAATACTTTAAAAACGTTAAAATAGATAAAATATGAAGTTAAAGTACCGTGGGATTGAAAAGAGAAGGTTTGACCGGATAAATACTAATTTTATTGCTGTTTGCCGGCTGCGTAAATCTATAAGCATTATTATGTCTGCTTTACAAGAAGACATTGATGCTTTAATTTTGAATTTAAGCGAAGGCGGGATGGCTCTTTCGGTAGATCATAATATACCTATATCGACTCGCTTTTCGATAAGATTTATTTTAGTCCACTCCCATACTTATACCAGTAGCGATTTTTATCCCATTCAAGTAAAAGGAAAAGTTTGTTCTAATATTCCTAATCCTAAAGGACGCTACCGGCTGGGGATTTCTTTTGTCAAGATAAGCAAAGCCGATAAAAAAGCCATAATTAATTTTATCGAAGATATGAAAGAGAATTAATAAGTCATTTACAGCGAAAAATTTCTTGACTTTAATTCTCTAGTCATATAGATTAGATATAATATAAAAAAGGAGGGTAGATGGTTAAAATGTCAAAAAATATCATTATAGTGTCGTTATTTTCCTTTTTGATTTTACCGCTTTCTTTTGCAGCATAGGAGTTTATATCTTTAAAAAGATTTAAAATAATATATAACATAAACATATGATTGTGAACCTATTGTCAGTATCTAGTTTGTTATTAACATTAACTTGTCCTTTTTTAACTTTTATACTCTTAGTATACGGTAAAACTAAACTTCATAGAATATGGGCTTTTTTTAATATCACTGTATTCCTTTGGGGTATAGGTGTATTTCTTGTAACTCAATCTAAGACTGATGCTCAAGCTATTTTCTACTGGAAAATAGCTCATGTAGGATCGCTATTTATAGCAACGGTATTTCTTCATACAGTTTTTGTATTTTGTGAACTTAATAGAAGAAAATTTCTTATTTTTGCTTATTGCCAATCAACTATATTTGTTGTTTTAGATTTTTTAGGTTTAGGAGGTTATTCTGTACAACTGTTATTTAACGATACAATACGGTACGTTAAAACAACTGGCTTTCAATATCTCATTTTTTTAAATTTATGGGCATTATTAGTTTTATATGGTCTATATGAACTATTCAAGTTTTATATAAAAGCTAGAGGCCATAGAAAATCACAAATTCTTTATTTTATTATCGGATTGCTTTTTGGATTTATTGGTGGGTCTACCCACCATTTGACTGTTATGAGTTCTCTATTCAACCGAGAGATTTATCCTTTCGGACAATTAGGAGTTGCTTTATATTGTGTTATTGCAACTTACGCTATTCTAAAGTATCGCTTAATGGATATACGAGTTGTGATAACTCGTGCCTTTGCATTTTTAGTGAGTTACCCTGTCTTTCTTGGTATACCATTTTTCTTCGCTTACCGTATGCAGCCATTTTTATATCCTTTATTAGGTATGAATTGGTGGTTGGTTCCTAGCGCTTTGCTTTTACTATTTGCCACTTTAGCGCCTTCGGCTTATAGCCAGATACACGGTCGTATGGAGAATGCTTTGTTGGCAGAACAGAAGAGGTATCAGAAGTTACTTCTTCAAGCTGCCAGCGGAATGGTGGTTGAGCATAATTTAAACCGCTTATCAAAACTTATTGTTTATATTGTTAAAAGAATAGTTAGAATAGATTTTGCTTCGATATTTTTAGCTGATAACGAAAATAGGCTTTATAGATTAAAAGCTATGCGTAACAGCCAACAATCACATTACAAAGAGATGTCTTTCTTATTTGAGCACCCTTTTAGTGAGTATTTAAAGAGCCATCGCGAACCCTTTTTATTTGAGGAGCTACCCTTGGAGTTACAAAATTCCTTAAATACTCCGCAGCATGTGGGTTTAATTATTCCTTCCTATGTGGAAGAGGAGTTGCTAGGCTTTGTGTTTTTAGGAGAAAAGACTAATCGTGGCCATTACACTGAAGATGACATTAACGTCTTTAAAATTTTAGCTACTCAAGCGGCTTTAGCCATTAAGAATTGTTTATTCTTGGAAGAGTCTAAAAAGGCCCAAGAAAGAATTTTTACGGCTGAAAAGTTAGCTTCTATCGGCGGTATGGCTGACGGCGTAGCGCACCAGATAAAGAACCGCCTTAATCAATTTTCGGTAGCTAGCGGTGAACTTAAATTTGAGGTTAAAGATTTTATCGATAGTCATAAAGAGTTAATCGAAAAAAACCCCGAGCTTAAAACTTCGTTTGATTATCTTACCAAAATCAGTGAGTCTTTAATATCTAATGTCAAGAAAACTGATAGTGTGGTAAAAGGAATCTTACAATTTGCCCGCGTGGAAGAAAAAGAAACTTTTTTTGCTAATTTTTCTTTAAAAGAAATCTTAGCTTTAGCTACCGAATTATTGCGGATAAAACACGAGATAGCCGAAGCGCCGTTAGCTACTAATTTAGACTCCCAAGACGACACTATTTATGGCGTTAAATCCCAAATTACCGAAGCTATTTACAATATTATCGATAATGCTTACGAAGCGACCCAGGAGAAGATAAGATTTTTAGATGTCGAAGAGAAAAAAGTTTTTAAGCCTTTGATTGAGCTAAAGTTGACCCAAAAATCCGATTCTTCTTACATCGAAATAACTGACAACGGCATCGGGATAAAAAAAGAGGATATCCAAAAAATCTTTGCCCCCTTTTTTACCACTAAATCGTCTTATAAATCCGGAAGCGGAATCGGTATGTACGTAGTTAAAAGAATGATCGAAGAAAACCATAAAGGCAAAGTGCGCTTTAGCTCTGCTTATATGGAAGGAACGAAGTTCTTTATAGAGCTTCCAAAAAAAGTTATTTAGTTCGTAGTTCGTGGTTATGAGTTCGTAGACTTAAGTTTTCTCTACGAACTATGAACCAACAAGGAGGTTACAATGAGTAAGGTTTTAGTAGTTGATGACGAAGTGGAAGTAGTTGATTTTTTATGTAATTTTTTAAGACGGTTTAAAATCAGTAGTGAAAAAGCTACCAGTGGCATGACAGCTTTGGAGATGTTTACCAATGTTAAGCCGGACTGGGTATTTTTAGACATCAAGATGCCTGATATGAGCGGATTCGAGGTTTTAGAAGAATTAAAAAAGAAAGACCCTGCGGTGCGGGCAATTATGATTACCGGAAGTGAGGATAAACAATCCCAAGATAAAGCCAAAGAATTGAGAGCAGTAGATTATATTGTAAAACCTTTGGATTTGGAGGATTTACATAGTAAAATAAATACTCATATTTTAAATAAGTAATCAGAGTTATGGATAGACATAAGAAGCCCGATTATAGCCATGATTTAGAAAAAGCTGCCCGGCAGATGATTTTGGTCCGACGTCTGGATACCTTAGTTAAATTAATTATCCGCACTATTACTATTAATTTAAAGGTCGAACATGCCGGTTTACTTTTATACGATAAAGCCAGAGAAGAGTATGTAGCTAAGTCTTCCCGGGGTAAAGGTGGAATGAAAATACCCGAAGGCTTGGTAAAAGTCAAGAAAAACAACCCTCTGGTGCGTTATTTCACCGATAAGAGCATAAAAGTATTAAATAGAGATTATCTTCTATCAAAAGATTTAAATAAACTGCTTAAAACTAGTAATAAAAAATTAAAAAGTTTTTATGAAACCATTAAATTTCAGCTTTCTCTTTATAATGCCCAGGCTTGTATACCCGGTTTCTTTAGGGAAGAGTTAGTTTGTATTTTATTTTTAGGCCAAAAAAATAATCATAAAAGCTTAACTTCCGATGATATCGGTTTTTTATCGGTCTTAAGTTCGGATGTAGTAATGGCTATAAAAAATGCCTGGTTTTTTGAAGATTTAAAAGAACAATTACAAAAAAATAGAAAGTTATTTTTACAAACTATCATGGCTCTGGCCACCGCTATAGAAGCTAAAGACCGCTACACTCTTGGCCATACCGAAAGAGTCTCGCGCTACTCGTTGATTTTAGCTAAAGAATTAAAGAAAACCAAAAGTTCTCTTTTTAGGAATTGGGATAGTTTTTTAGAAGATTTAAAGACCGCTGCTTTTCTGCACGATATCGGGAAAATCGGTGTGCCGGAAAGTGTGCTCAATAAAAACGGGCCCTTGGATTCTAACGAAAGAAAGTCTATAGAAAAGCATCCTTTAATCGGTTTTTCGATTTTAAAGCAGGTCGATGAATTTCAAGAGCCTATTTTAGGAGTTAAGTATCACCATGAGTATTATGACGGTAGCGGCTATCCCGAAGGCTTACGCGGTGAAAATATCCCTTTAATAGCCCAGATAATTTGTGTCACCGATGCTTTTGATGCTATGACTACTGATCGGCCTTACCGTAAAGGTTTATCTAAAGAGCAGGCTTTAAATATCATTAAAGAAAACCGCGGCCGGCAATTTTCTCCCTTGATAGCTGATACTTTTATTGCAGTTTGTCATAAAGGGAAAATAGAGCTTTAAGGAGATAACTATGGATGTAAGTAAGATTAAAATTTTAGCTATTGACGATGAAGAAGATTTTACCTTTTTCTTAAAGCACAACTTAGAGCGTATTAAGTATCAAATTATTACTGCCAGCGGCGGAGAAGAGGGTATAGAATTGGCTAAGAAAGAAAAGCCGGATTTAATACTACTGGATTTAATGATGCCAAAAATAGACGGATTTGAAGTTTCCCGGAGATTAAAAGAAGACCCTAAAACTAGCTCTATTCCAATTCTTATGCTTACCGCTAAAGATGATGAAGAGGCTTGCAAAAAATCCCTAAGTTTAAAAAACGAAGATTACCTTATTAAGCCGATGCAAGTGGAAGATTTACGAGCCAAAATAGAGGAAACCTTAAAGCGAACCGGTAAACTACCCGCCAAATAATCGCTATCTACAAAACAAAAACTAATTTTTCCGGGAACATCAAAATTGTTTTTGCTTTTTTGGTATTAAATTACTTAGTCTTACCTTAGCAGAGATCTTTTTAAGAGTGGCTAGATTTATAAAGCCGGGGTTAATGCTTAAAGCATTAGCAGTTCCGCAGCTGGTAGCTAAACGCACACATTCCGAGAAGTTTTTATTTTTTAGATAAGCTGAGATAAAACCGGCAATAAAAGCGTCTCCGCAGCCCACCGGATTTTTACGTTTAACATGCGGCGGTTGGGCCAATAACATTTCCCTTTGATTAGAAACAATAGCGCCTTTAGAGCCTAGGGTAAGAGCAATTACAGGAATTCCTTTTTTATGCCAGGAAGAGATAAAATTCTTTATCTTAGGAAGAGTATTTAGTTTTTGAGCTGCTAAATCTTCAGCTTCCATTAGATTAGGTTTAATCATAAAGGGTCTTTTTAAGAGCGCCAGTTTATAAGGTTTAGCGCTGGTATCTAAGACGGTTATGATATTTTTCTTCTTAGCGATAGTAATTAACTCAGCGTAAAAAGAGTCCGGTGCGCCGGGTATGCTTCTTCCCGATAAAATTACGCCGCGGCAATTTTTTAATAACGAAACGAATTTTTTACGAAAAAGGTTAAGTTCGTAATTAGAAACTTCTGGTCCGCGTTCTAGGAGGCGAGTAATAACATTAGTAACTGGGTCAATGACAGTTAAACTTAAGCGGCTATTTCCCTTAATAGTCAAAAAATCATGTTTAATCTTTTCTTTAGTTAGTTGTTCTTTAAGGTAATTACCGTTACTTCCGCCGATTAAGCCGCAAGCAATATTGTTAATGCCAAGACGTCCTAAAACCCGAGAAACATTTACCCCTTTACCGCCGGCGCTTAAAAAAATACTTTTTTCCCGAAAATCTTTTCCGATTTGAAAGTTAGAAACCAAAACAGTTTTATCTACTGCCGGATTTAAACTAACAGTTAAGATAAACGGCTTCATAAATTTTATTATACCATCTAAAATTAGGCTGGCGGAAAAATATTTAATTAGCTAAGGAGTTCTGATATAATAACTAAATTATCAGTTATGCCAAGAAAAAAGAAAACTTTACTTTCCTGGTTATTTTTAGGAATTATAGGTTTAGCGATATTTATCTTATTTTATAACCAGGCTTTTCCTACCGCCTCTTTAAATATCAGAGTCGATAAAAAGAAAGCTCTAAAGATTGGCGAAGACTTCATCGCTAAAAAAGGTTTTGATTTAAAAGGTTTTGATAAAACAGGCATTTTCTATTCGGACTACTATGCCGTTTCCTATCTACAAAAAACTCAAGGATTAAAGAAATCTAACGAGCTCATTCGCCGTGGTTTACCGGTTTGGTTCTGGCGTTTAAGATGGTTTAAAGAATTACAAAAAGAAGGTTTCATCGTTGATATTGATCCTGCCAGCGCAGAAGTTGTAAGGTTCGATTATTTTATCCTGGAAGATAAAAAAGGAGATAACTTAACGCAGCGGATGGCAATGATTAGAGCCGTGGAGGAGATAACTTCGCAAGGTATAGATTTAAGTAGTTACGAGCTCAAAGATACTAAAGTCGAAAAGCAAAAAAACCGGACCGATTATCACTTTAGCTGGGAGAAGAAAGATTATAAAGTTAGTGAAGCTACTTTAAGGCTAGATGCTAGAATTTATGGCGATAAGTTAGGCCGTTACCGTAAATACTTAAAGACGCCGGAAGCTTTTCAGCGTTATCTTGACGGCGAAGTTTCTTTGGGGCAAATGCTCACCAGGGTTGCTACTATCCTAACCTTTGTTTTAGTCATAATAGCTATATTTACCTTGGTTTTTCGAGGGTTTTCGACTAAAGCCAATTGGAAGGTTTGGCTTGGTTGCGGTGGGATTATTTTCTTTTTGCGTTTAGGGGATTTTTTTAACTCTTTACCGGCAACTTGGATTTTTTATTCCGATGTCATCAGCAAGAAAGTATTTTTTATAACTGCCTTAGGAGAAAAGATAAGCGATGCCTTGTCATTAGGAATAATGGTTTTTGCTTATGGTATGCTGGGAGAATTCTTCACTGCCAAACTTTCTTTATTCTTTGCTAAAGGAAAGAAACACTACCTTTCGTTAGATGTTATTCTTACTCTCCTGAAAGGTTATTGTTTAGGCTTTCTATGCCTTGGCTATCTTACTTTATTTTATTTACTGGGAGGAAAATTTTTTAGTATCTGGATGCCTTTAAAGCCGGAATATTCCAACGTTTTGGGAACTTTGTTACCAGTGTTATTTCCTTTTACCTTAGCTTTAGTAGCAGCAGTTTATGAAGAATTTTCTTACCGTTTATTTGCCACTTCATTTTTGCGAAAATTTATTTCTTTAAGTTGGATAGCAGTTTTGTTTCCGGCTTTGCTTTGGGGCTTAGGCCATTCGGTTTATTTAGTCTTTCCTATTTACGTTCGTGCTATCGAACTGACTATTTTAGGTATTATTTTAGGATTAGTGTTTATAAAATACGGACTCAAGGTAGTAATCATAGCCCATTTTACGGTGAATGTAATTTTAGCCGTAATGCCGTTTTTGATATCTTATAACAGTCACTTTTTAATTTCTGGAATAATAGTTATGATTATCGTTTTCATTTTACCGGCGCCTATCATTACTTTTTTAGCTAAAAAACTAAATGAAGCCAAAAGCTAATATAGATCCTAAAAAATTATCAGAGAATAATTCTTCCGTCCATAAAACTTCCTTTATCCAGAAAATATCTTTAATGTTTTTAGGCTTATTTTTGTCATTAATAATAATCGAAGCTACTTTACGCCTCGGCGGTTTTATCTTTTTATCTTTGCAGGAGCAAAGGAACAGAGCCTCTATCTATAAAAAAGGCACCTATCGGATTATGTGTTTAGGCGAATCTACCACTGCTATAGGAGGAGAGAATTCTTATCCTTCTCAATTAGAGGAGGTTTTAAATAGCGCTAATATCGGTGTAACTTTTACTGTGATAAATAAAGCTATCCCCAGTATTAATACTTCGGTTATTTTAGCTAACTTAGAAGACAATTTAAAAAAGTATAAACCCGATATGGTAACAGTAATGATGGGCATAAATGATCGGGGAGAACACATGCCTTACAATATAGCTTCTGAACCTAAAGTTAAAAAGTTTTTTAAATCTTTTCGGGTTTATAAGCTATCAAGATTTATTTGGATACATATCAAAGCTAAGTTAAAAGAAATAGGAAGATGCTATGCCGCCGAGGATAAAAATTCTACTCCAATAATTTATAATAACTATTTAGAACAAGGATGGTTATCTAATAAAGAAAGAAATTTTTCCAAGGCCGAAGAGGCTTTTAAAAAAGCTAAAGAATTGAATCCTCAGGATGACCGGCCTTATATCGGTTTGGGGAGAACTTATATGAATTCAGAAAGGTATTCGCAAGCAAGGGAAGAATTTAAAAAGGCTTTAGAAATAAACTCTAAAAGCGAGCATACCTATGCTGGTTTAGGCTGGGTGTATCATTATCAGGGCCTTGAAGAAGAGGCTTTGAATGCTTTTAAGAAAGCTATAGAAGTAAATCCTAAGAATGATTGGCCTTATACTGAATTAGGCTGGTATTATAAAGAGCAGAAACAATATCTCTATGCTCAAGAAGCCTTTAAAAAAGCTATAGAGCTAAATTCCGATAACTACCAAGCTCATAGCGGTTTAGGGTGGGCATATCTTGAAACCGGCCAAAATTTTAAAGCTTATGAAGTTTTCAAAAGAGCTTTAGAATTAAATTCTCAAGATGAGCGAAT
Organism: Candidatus Omnitrophota bacterium; assembly: GCA_017994375.1. Lineage (GTDB taxonomy): Bacteria > Omnitrophota > Gorgyraeia > Duberdicusellales > 4484-171 > JAGOLA01. Next base: position 11,516 of record JAGOLA010000034.1, read on the forward strand.
TTATATAGGTTTAGGTTGGTGTTATAAATATTTAGGTGACCATGAAAAATCAGAAGCTGCTTTTATCAAAGCTACTGAGATAAATTCTAAGAACGACTGGGCTTATGCTGAATTAGGCGGATATTATGAGGATGCAGGAGAATATCTCAAAGCCCAAGAGGCTTTCAAAAAAGCTTTAGAGCTAAACCCTAAGAATACCAGAGCTTATTATGGTTTAGGGCTTATTTATAGCGCTCAAGATTATAATAAACAGGCAGAAGAAATTTTTAAAAAAGCTTTAAACATAATTCCGGATAATGAATGGATATATATTGGTTTAGGTTGGGTGTATTTTAAATCCGAACAATACCAAAAAGCCTATGAACAGTTTAAGAAAGCCTTAGAGATAAATCCCAAAAATGATTTAGCTTACCGACGCCTAAGATTAGTAGGCGAAAAAACTGATAATTCTGAGATTATTCAAGAATGCGATAATAAACTACGTCAAATAGAATCAAGCCAATATGATGCTGTAACTAGAGAAAATTATAATAAGTTAAAGGATATTTTGGATAAATGGGGCGTAAAACTAGTCTGTGTTCAGTATCCGATGCGAAGCATAAAACCGTTATTAGACATGTTAGACAATAAAAAAGGAATAATATTCGTTGATAACGAAGCTATATTTAAAGAAGCAGTTAGCAAAGGTTCTTACACTGAATATTTT
>JAGOLA010000035.1 GCA_017994375.1 Candidatus Omnitrophota bacterium
GTGTTTACTGCGGCACCCATTCTTACGAACGAACACCTAGTGCCCATCGTTTACAGCTAGGACTACCAGGGTATCTAATCCTGTTTGCTCCCCTAGCTTTCGTCCCTGAGCGTCAGGAATGGACCAGAGAGTCGACTTCTCCACGGGCGTTCCTACCGATATCCACAAATTTCACCTTTACACCGGTAGTTCCACTCTCCTCTTCCATCCTCAAGTTATACAGTTTGAAAGGCAGTTTTCCGGTTAAGCCGAAAGATTTCACCTCACACTTGTATAACCGCCTGCGGACCCTTTACACCCAATCATACCGAGTAACGCTTGCCATCTCCGTATTACCGCGGCTGCTGGCACGGAGTTAGCCATGACTTATTCATTGAGTACAGTCAATCTAAAGCACTATTTGCACTTTAGCATTCCTCCTCAATAAAATGAGTTTACAACCCGAAGGCCTTCATCCTCCACGCGGCGTCGCATTCTCAGACTTTCGTCCATTGGAAAAGATTCTCGACTGCAGCCTCCCGTAGGAGTCCGGGCAGTGTCTCAGTCCCGATGTGGCTGGTCACGCTCTTACGCCAGCTACCCGTCTTTGGCTTGGTAGGCCATTACCCTACCAACTACCTGATAGGACGTGAGCCCCTCTAGTGGTGATAGCTTGTAAACAGAGGCCATCTTTACCCTTAATATCAAAGATATCAAGGGACTATGGAATATTACTCCGCCTTTCGGCGGACTATCTTCCTCCTCTAGGTAGGTTACCCACGTATTCCTCACCCTTTTGCCGCTATTCCATACTCAACACTAATATTTCTTACGAAACATCAATGTTAAGTATAAAATCGCTCGACTTGCATGCCTAATCCACGCCGCCAGCGTTCACTCTGAGCCAGGATCAAACCCTCCAAAGGCTTTTAAAATTAACCTCTTCAAAGAGCAAAAGGGATAAAAATCCCCCTTTTCCTTATTATAAGAATAATAAGGATATTTATCTAATTCTTATCTAACCTATTTTTATTTAATTTTCAAAAGAGAAGGTTCCCCATTCCGAACCTAACGCAGTAGAAATATACACTAATTTCTTTTTTTGTCAAGTATTTTTTCCTCTTCTCTTGAAAAACATTCGTTTAACGCGAATTTACACAAATCTATTCGTAAGAATTCGTCAAAAATTCGTGTCGATTTAGGCTAAAGTAATTTTTGAGGATTAAGGTAATTCAAGACATAATCTTTTATGCCTTGTTCCAGAGAAAAATTAGCTGTAGTTTTCATTACCTTTCGCAAACGAGTTATATCGGCTTGAGTGTAATCTTGATATTTATCACGGTAAGGATTATCAAAATAATCAGGCTCTAAATTTGTTTTAAGAACATTATTTAAAACCTTTATTATATCATTAAAGCTCCTGGGTGTAGCCGTACCTACATTAAAAATATTACTTTTCTTTAACTGCAAGGCTTCTATGCTAATTCGTGCTACATCTTTTACATAAATAAAATCTCGTTTCTGTTCGCCATATTTAAAGACTCTCGGACGTTGGTTATTAAACATCTGTCGGTATAGCTGATAAATCATGCTAGCAGCACTACCCTTATGATATTCGCCCGGACCATAAACATTAAAATATCTTAAACCCACGATTAAAGAAGATGATTTTAATTTTAATATTTTCCCTAGATAACAATCACATAGATATTTTGAATAAGCATAAGTATTGTGCGGGATAGGTTCTTGTTCTTCTTGCATTACTGCATTAGTTGCACCATAAACTCCGGCACTGGAAGCGTAAACTAATTTTATTTTGCGGCTCAAACAAAAATCCGCAATATTTTTAAAGCCATTGTAATTAACCATCATCATTTTGGTATCATCGTTTAAGGTTGTATCGGTAATAGCGGCCTCATGAATAACAGCATCTAGTTTAGGTAATTTTTTAAATACTTCTTTATCGAGTACATCGGCGCAAATAACTTCGCCTTTTATATCTAAAATATTTTTATAATTAGCGGAGTAAAAATTATCAAAGATTATAGTCTTAGCCCCTTTTGCCTCTAACATTCGTACTATATTAGAACCTACAAATCCCGCTCCTCCAGTAACTAATACTTTCATCTAAAATTACCTCGCTTAAATATAACTTTCAGTAATTATCAAGATTCGCATCTTTCTTTGCATTTTTTTTCAAGTTCCTCAATCCTTTGTTCCAGACGATGCAAAACTTCGATAACCGGATCTGGCAGCTTATTATGGTCTAAGTCAACACCGCTTATCTTTCTTCTTACAGCCGGAAGAATAGCTCTTCCCGGTACTCCTACTACAGTAGAATTCTCTGGTACATCGTTAATAACTACAGAGCCGGCACCGATGCGTGCTCCTCGGCCTACTTTTATCGGCCCTAGGAGAGTGGCTCCGGCACCGATAACAACGTTGTTGCCGATAGTAGGGTGCCTTTTCGTTTTTTCCTGAGAAACACCGCCTAAAACTACCCCTTGATAAATTAAGACATCATCACCAATCTCAGTTGTTTCTCCAATAACAACACCCATACCATGATCGATAAAAAACCTTTTACCGATAATAGCCCCAGGATGTATTTCTATTCCGGTAAAAAAACGACCTAAGTGCGATAAAAACCGAGCCAAAGTTTTTAACCCTTTCTGCCAAAGCCAATGAGAAAAACGGTATATCCATATAGCATGCAAACCCGGGTAGCAAAGAAGAACTTCAACGGTACTTTTGGCTGCCGGATCTTCACGAAAAGCAGTTTTGATGTCTTCTTGTAATCTTTTTAAAAATACCATAGCTTATTTAAAATAATGCAAAAAGCTCAAGATGTCAAATATTTTATAAAATTTCAAACTTTATTTATTTCTTTAAGGTATAATCTTAATTTTTTAAAGGCTTTAGCGCGATGGCTAATCCTATTTTTTATCATAGGATCTAATTCGGCCATGGTTTTACGATAAGAAGGCAAATAGAAAACAGGATCGTATCCAAAGCCGTTTTCCCCTTTAACTAATTTACTAATAACCCCCTTTATTTTGCCTTCAAAAGATTTTATAACCTTACGGTTTTTAACCATTACTAAACAGCAACGAAAATAGGCTGTTCGTTTTCCGGAAGGTATCTTTTGTAAACAAGAAAGTAACTTAGCGTTATTCTTTTTATCGCTAGGGTTTATTCCCGAAAAACGTTTAGAATAAATACCCGGAGCGCCATTCAAATAATCTACTTCCAAGCCGGAATCTTCCCCTAAAATAAAGTCTTTTGGAAAATACTTAGAAACTGTTTGAGCTTTTTTAAAAGCATTTTTATAAAAAGTATCTCCGTTCTCAACTATCTTGATTTTGCTTCTTAAATCATGAAGAGATAATAAAGTCACACCGCTGTTATTTAAAATATTTTTTATCTCCCTAAATTTTGAGCTATTTTTTGTAGCTACAATCAAACGTCTAATTGACATGTATTGTTTCTGATTATAAACCGATTAATATATCCTTAAATATCTGGCGCTCTAATTCGATAATATTTTCTATGCCTTCTTTTCCTAATGCTAAAAGCATTTTAAGATCCTTTTCCGAAAATGAACCTTTTTCAGCTCCACCTTGAACTTCAATGAAATCACCAGAACCGTTCATGACAATATTCATATCGACGGTTACTTGAGAATCTTCTTGATAGGTTAAATCCAAAATATACTCTTTATTTAAAATTCCTACGCTTACCGCACCTAAATAGTCTGTTATGTATACTTCTTTTAATTCATTTTGCCGGTATAATTTATACATACAATCTACTAGAGCGATAAAACTGCCGATAATCGAAGTTGTCCGCGTGCCGCCATCGGCTTCTATAACATCGCAATCGATACGAATAGTTCTTTCACCAATTTTTTTTAAATTGATTACACTACGCAAGCTTCTACCTATTAATCTTTGTATTTCGATATTACGACCGGATATTTTATCGCGAGGTATTCTTGGTTCGGAAGCACAAGGAATCATTCTGTATTCGGCTGTCAACCATCCTTCGGTGCTATTACGTAAAAATAGCGGAACGTTTTTCTCGATACTTGCAGTGCAAATAACTCTAGTATTACCTAACTCAATTAAACAGGAACCTAGAGCATATTTTATAAATTCTCTTTTTATATTTAACTTTCTTAAGGTATTATTGTCTCTCTTATTGCTGCGTAGCATCAAAACCTCCTCTTATTTACTCTAAATCTAAATCAGCTAATATACTTCTTCCGTAAGAGTCTATCCCTACTATTAAAGGAAAATCTCTTATCGTCAATCTATAGAGCCCTTCCGGACCTAAATCTTTAAAAGCAATTACCTCTCTGGCTAATACTCGTTTGGCTAATAGGGCTCCGCAACCACTTGGCGCCAAAAAATAAACTGCTCCGGTGGCTTTAATTAGGTTGCGTATCTTTTTTATTCTTCGGCCTTTACCAATCATACCCAAAAGGCCTTTCTTCAATAACGGCTGTGTTAAATAATCCATACGAGTCGAAGTAGTAGGACCACAAGAACCTATTATTTTACCTTTTGGAGTTTCGGTAGGACCACAATAATAAATGATTTGGCCTCGTAAATCAAACGGTAATTGTTCATTATTATTAATAATTTTTACTAATCTTTTATGAGTTTGATCCCGGGCAGTATAAATTATGCCTGAAACCAATACTTCTTCTCCAGCTTTCAGTTTAGCGAATTTGGATTTTGTAGAAGGTACGTAAAGCTTTACCATATTTAATCATCCCGTTATTAAAATTAAATTTTATTTACTTCGTGTTACGTATTACGGATTTATTATTACGCTTGCACTCCTTAAAGCATGGCAACTAATATTTACTCCAACCGGTAAACCCGCTATGTGAGTAGGAGCTTTTTTAATCTTTACGGCTAAACAAGTAGTTCTGCCCCCTAAACCCATAGGACCGATTCCTAAAGAATTAATTCTTGCTAATACTCTTTTTTCTAAACGCCCTAAATTAAGATCTCTGTTGGGTTTATTTATTTTTTCCAATAAAACTTTCTTGGCCATCAAAAGAGCCGTATCTGAAGTACCTCCGATACCAACTCCGATAATAAAAGGTGGACAAGCTTCAGGACCGGCTTTTATGGCACTTTCTACTAAGAAATCTTCAATCCTCTCTATACTAACCGTAGGATTAAACATTTTAAGTTGAGACTTATTTTCACAACCAAAACCCTTAGGCAAAAGGCTTATTCGTAATCCTTCTAGGTCAGGAGAGTAATCTATATGATAAATTACGCTATTTTTATAAGACGGCTTATTACGTTCTAAAGGATCTACAGCCGAACGACGTAAATAATTCTTTTGATAACTTAATTCGACTATTTTTTTTATCTCTTCGATTATCAACCCTGAAATTCTTAAATTTCTACCAATTTCAATAAAGATAACCGGTAAACCCGTATCCTGACAGATAGCTATCTTTTCTATCTTGGCTATTTGCGCATTTTTAATAATCCAGTTTAGAGCTTTTTTCGCTAGTTTACTCTTTTCTCTTAAACAGGCAGTTTTTAGACTAAAAATTATATCTTGCCGTAATGAGAAATTAGCTTCGGCTACAAGTTGTTCTAGAGCTTTATTTAATTGTTTTATTTTCACTTAACACCTATTTTTTTATGGATTTGAGCGGCTAATATGGTCGAAATTTTATCTCTTTGACAAATAGCAACAAATTTTTTTAAAATATCATCGAGAATATCTTCGTAAGGACTTTGGGGTTGTAAAACTAAAAAAATATTCGAATCTATTTTTTTGATAATTTCTATAGCCTTTAAAATATCTTCGACAACAGTGAAACGGCCTACGATTGCTTTAACAAAAGCTTTTTTTTGATGAGCAATCATCAAGAATTCTTCGTGTTCTTTCCAAAAACTTCTTAAGCCGGTAGAAGAAGGCAGTTTAAAATCCATAGCTATTATATCTAAGTATTTAATAATACGACCTAAATTATCCGGCAAAGTTCCGTTAGTTTCTAAATATACCAGATTATTTCTACTTTTAAGTTGTTTTGTTAAATCTTCGATAAAATCAATTTGTATTAACGGTTCTCCGCCGGTTAAGGATATAGAGTGGTAATCTTGGTAATAACTCAACTTCTCCAATACTTCTTGAACTTTAAAATTCTGATAGTGCTCTAAATTAGTGTCACAAAATTTACATTCTAAATTGCATCCAAATAACCTTACGAATACCTGGCTAACTCCTTGATAAATTCCTTCACCTTGGATACTTTTAAAAATTTCCGCTATTTTACCATCCATCGCTATTTCTATACTAATAAAGGATCTTTTAGTCCTAAAGCTTTAAAAGATTGGATACGAAAACGGCAACTGTCGCACTTAAGACAGGGCTTGGCAGCGCCTTCATAGCAAGACCAAGTATATTCAAAAGGAACTCCTAAACGAATGCCTATACGAATTATATCACGTTTACTTTTATTCAGTAAAGGTGCAATAACTTTTATCTTGTCTTCCTTTAAGCCCGCATTAGCTGCAATCTGTATCTTTTTTAAAAATTTAGGCCGGCAATCCGGATAACCCGAATAATCTTGAATATGAGCGCCGATAAAAATAGCTTGGGCTTTAATACTTTCGGCCAAAGAAAAAGCATAACTTAAAAAAACTATATTCCTACCGGCAACATAAGTTAAGGGTATAATCTTTTTTTTAAGATTGCGATTTTTAGCTACTGTTATACTTTTTTTAGTAAGGCTCGAATTAACCCAAGGAAGATATCCTTTTAGCAGATAATACTTAACATGATTTAACTTAGCAATTTTCTTGGCGTAATTAATTTCTTTTTTATGCCGTTGTCCATAGTCAAATATTAACGCTGTTAAACGGTACCTTTTTTTCAGAGCTAAATAGAGAGTAGTTACAGAATCTATACCTCCCGATAAAAGAATAACTGCTTTATTTTTAACTTTTTTAATCTTATCATCCAACATTTATATTTTATTCTCGATAGGAAGCATAAGCGTTATCTGTTTCCCAAACTCGTACTTCGTCTAAGTTGCAATCTTTAACCCTTATCTTTTGGTTTAATTTTATGAATAAATACTTAGCAATTTCTTCCGAACTGGGATTAATGCGCTTAAACGGTGCTAAGTTATTGAGTATTTTATGGTCTAAGGCTGTTAAAGCCTTGTTAGTAAGTATTTTAAGTTTACTAAAATCCATTACCATACCGGATTGATTTAACTTAGCACTAACGAGAGAAACTTCTACTTTCCAATTATGTCCATGTAAATTTTCGCACTTACCTTTATAATTACGCAAAAAATGTGCGGCGCTAAAACTAGTTATAATTTTTATCTTATACATTTACTATTTTGGGGGTAGAAATTTTTCTTTTTAAAAATAACTTTGCTAATCTGGCAAAAGCTAGCGGTTCGTCGCTTACATAAAATATTTTTTTACCTTTACACTTATTTGAATTCAATAGGCCTTTTTTTAAAAGTAATCCTTTGGTGTAACTGGCAACTTCTTTGGCGGAATCGACTATAAAAGTCCCTTTTAAATAACGAGATATTTCGAACTTAAGCAAGGGATAATGCGTACAGCCTAAAATAACCGTATCGACTTTATTCTTACGAAATTTATTTAAGTACATATCAATAGTCTGATTTACTATTCTCCCCTTTAAAAGCCCCTCTTCTACTAGCGGAACGAAAAGTGGGCAGGCTTGAGAATAAACTTTGACTCTCCGGTTAAAACTTTGGATTTCTCTTTTATAGCTACCGCTAATTATAGTAGAACGGGTACCGATAACGCCTATCTTATTGACAGAATTTAAACTTAAAGCTTTATTTACACCGGCAGTAATAACTCCGATGATAGGTATGGTAAATACGCTGCGTAGATGCTCTAAGGCAAGGGCCGAAGAAGTATTGCAGGCTATCACTATCATTTTTACCTTATTTTTCAAAAGAAAAAGTGTGCATTCAGTGCTAAATCTTACAATTGTAGCTTTAGATTTATTTCCGTAAGGAACTCTGGCCGTATCTCCAAAATAAATAATATTTTCAAAGGGAAGCAGACGCTCTATTTCTTTTAAAACCGTCAAGCCGCCCACACCGGAATCAAAAATACCGATTGGCCTATCGTTGAATCTTTTCGTCATTATTCAAAAAACCTTTATAATTAAATTTATTTACTACTCGCTAAATTAGTATAGCGTTTTTGCAAAGAAATCACACCAAGAGTAATAGCATGAGCTATTTGCTTCTGGTAATAAGATTTACGTAAAGTTTTAGCCTCATAATAGTTGCTTAAATAACCAGTTTCTACCAATATTGATGGGACATAGGCAAACCTTAAAACATAAAAAGGAGCTTTTTTGGGTGAAGCTATTTTAAATCCTAAATTATTAAAAGTATAATAAAGGGTATCGGCAAACTCAACCGAGGTAGAATAATTTTTTGTAATTAATAAATCCCAAAGAATAGTTTTTACTTCTTGAGGTATTCTACGTCCCTGAAAACTTTCTGTTGCTGCCAACCTAATAGCACGCTCATGGCTATCAAGGCGCGAAGGTGTAAGATAATATATTTCCGCACCGTTTATTTGGCGTGAACGATTCGAGTTAGCATGAATACTAATAAATAAATCGGCATTATTTTGTTTAGCAATATCTACTCGTCCTTTTAAACTAATAAAAGTATCTTTGGAACGCGTTAAAATAACTTTAAAACCATATTTTTCCAATTCTTGTTTAAGATATCTAGAAATAGCTAAGTTTACAGTCTTCTCCATCAAACCGTCCCGCGAGATAGCTCCGGGATCTTTGCCACCATGGCCAGGATCTATTATGATAGTTTTTATCTTAAAAGTAGGGCGAAAAGCAACTGATTTTCCCGATAAAATAAAATCGTCTAGTTGACGCGGAATATAAATAATTCCTTTAGAATAAACTACCGGACTATTTAAATAAAATAAAGAGCTATTTAGAGTACCGACTCGAGAATTAAGTAAAATCTTTAGCTCTGAACTCTTCGAATACAATCTTAATAAGTCATCAATAGTATCAAAATTATATTCAAAACCATGCTTTTTACAAAAATCATCAATATTAATATAGCTTGCCGTTGAAACAGGAGGAAACGCCCGTCTTTCGGGAACAGTAGCGCAAGAAGTTAGCAAAATAATTAAAATAAACCTGAAAAAAATCTTCATAAAATTGGGAAGGATTATTTTAGCTCTTACCCCACTCTTCGAAGAAAACTATTTGCTTTAGGGATAGTCGATTTTTAGGATTTTTCTTTATTTCTGCCGGATACCCTAAAGCTAGCAATTCTACCACTCTTATTTTTTCGGGGATATTCAATATTTTACGCACTTGATCTTCATAGAAAGCGCCTACCCAACAAGTCCCTAAACCTAGGCTAATTGCTGCTAAGGTCATATGGTCTATAGCTATCGCTAAATCAATGGGATAACAGGCTTGACCACAAGTCATTATATGGCCATCGGTATCAGCACAACAAGCTAAAATAATCGGAGCTTCCTTTATGAATTCCTGTTTTTTTGCTGCTTCGTATAAAAGCTGCTTCTTTTGTTCATCTTTAACTACTATAAACCGCCATTCTTGACGATTAGAAGCAGAAGGAGCTTCTTTAGCAGCTGCTAAAATTTTCCGGAGGTCTTTCTTATTAACTGCTTTTTTCTTATACTTTCTAATACTTCTTCTTTTTTTTATAGCAGCATATACATCCATATCGATAAATAATTACTATCTAGTCTGTATTAGTTTATATCTGGCCGTTTTCAAACTTTTTTATAGTCTCAATAACTTCTGCTGGAGTCTTCGCTGAAATAAGACTTTGACGAAAGTAATTGTTCATAAGCAATTTGGATAGCTCTGCTAATAACCTAAGATATAAGTTTAATTCGTTAGGATCAGCTCCCATTAAAAAGATAAGATTGACCTTATTACCGTCTAAAGAATTAAACTCGATTCCTGTATCAGATTTGCCAAAAGCTACGATAAAACCATGCACAGCTTCAGTCCGAGCATGAGGAATAGCAATTCCTTTGCCAATACCGGTTGAACCCAACTCTTCGCGTTCTAAAACATCTTTTATAAACTTTTTTTTATTAGAGACCTTATTACTTTTATCTAAAGTATCTATTATTTCCTTAATAGCACTTTCTTTGTCCTTAGACTTTAAATCTATAATACAAAACTCCTCCTGCAAATACTCCGAAACTTTCATAATTGCACTCTCCTTTCTTTAGCTATCACAAAAATTCTATTCTAACTGGTATTTATTTAAAACGATAGGCTAAATCTATTAAAGTCCGCACTAAAAAATCTTTAAAAAAAATAATCAGTAAAACTGCTATTACTGGAGAAAGATCAATACCGATTTTCCAATTACTTGGTAGCATTTTTCTTATCGGATAAAGAATGGGTTCAGTTACTTTATATAAAAATTGAACAATAGCATTATAAGGGTCGGGATTTACCCAACTTAGCAAAACCCGAATTAAAATAAACCAGTATAACGCACTGAATAAAATATTTAAAATTTGCGCTAAAGCTATAAGAAAATTACTCATTACAAACATAGTATTTATACTTTCATTTTATGAAAATAGATTATAGGACAATAAGGGGCTTTAGGCAATAATTTTTTTAGTGTTGTAATGAGTATAATTTATTGGCAATAGATATATATTCCTCTAAAGATATATCTTCGGCTCGCAAGTTTTCCGGTATTCCCAGGGAAATAAAGAAATTCTTTTTATCTTGCGGAATTATTAAGGAATTAATTATCTTTTTTCTTCGTTGTGAAAAGGCCTGACGAATAATATTAAAAAGCAGTTTTTCGTCAATAGCTTTAAAATGATTTTTTTTATGAAAATTGAATTCTATAAATAAAGAATTTACCTTGGGCCTAGGTTTAAAAGCAAAAGAAGGTATTCTAAATATTTTTTTTAATTCAAAGTAATATTGCACATAACAGCTTAAAAAATTATATTGTGGAGTTGAAGGCCTAGCCAATAACTTTTCTGCAAATTCTTCTTGGAGAGTAAGATAAGCACTGCTTATAAAATTTCTATTTTTAATGAGATAATTAATCAAAGGGCTGCTTATTTGATAAGGAATATTACCGAAAACGACTACCTTTTTACCCAGGTTAGAAAAAGAAAATTTTAAAATATCATTATGTATAATTTTGATGTTTTTTATACTCTTAAATTTAGCACTTAAAAGGTTATAGAGTTCGATATCTAGCTCTACGCAATAGAGAAAATTTGCTATTTTATAAAGATACTTAGTAACTTGGCCTTTCCCCGGTCCTATTTCGACAACATCCTCTTTGTTTAATCTAATAGCTTCTATAATTTTTTGGATGTATCTTTCATCTTTTAAAAATACCTGGCTTAGCCTTGGCTTTGATCTCATAAAGAAACAGCAGCGGCAAGCTTAATGGCAGATAACATTGAAGAATGCTCTATTTTATCTTGTTGTCTAAGAAGATTATAGGCAACCCCGTGCACTGGTGAAGTTCGAATTATTGGCAATCCTAAGGTAATATTAACACCATTACGCCAAAAAAGTAGTTTAAAAGGTATCATAGCTTGGTCGTGGTAAAGACAAATAATACAATCGTATTTGTTAAGATTTTCTTTTAAAAAAAGGGTATCGGCTGGATATGGGCCGTAAATGCGCTGTGGAAACTTAGAGATGGCATTAGAAATTGCTTTTTCTTCAATTTCCAAGAAAGTATCTTTACCGGCATGTGGATTTAAAGAAGTAAAAGCTATCTTAGGCGAAGTTATTCTGAATTTCTCCTGAAGAGAAGAGTAAATTAGCAAAAGTGAATTAAAAATAAATTTGGTTTTTACTAAAGCCGGTACTTCTCTTAAAGGAATATGACGGGTAAGAGGCACTATTTTTATCTGTTTAGAAGCAAACATCATCTCGAACTTTTTAACTTTAAAATATTCTGCTAGATACTCGGTATGTCCATAAAAATGTGGTAAGACTAACTTTACTGCCTCTTTCGATAAAGGGGCGGTAACTAAACGGCCTATACCTTTAGATTTCATTATTTCCAAGCTTGCCTTAAGATATTCTAAACTGGCTTTACCGCTAATTCCTGAGGCTTGACCGGGTTTTACTCTCTCTATGTGAGGTATA
>JAGOLA010000134.1 GCA_017994375.1 Candidatus Omnitrophota bacterium
TGCTAATACTGACCAAAGACTAATTTTTGCTCTTTTTATGGCTACAGCTATGACTATAAGCGCTATGCCAATAACAGCAAGAGCATTGCATGATTTAAAACTTTCTAAAACCGACTTAAGCTTTTTGATTATGTCGGCTCTTTCCGTAAATGACATTATCAGTTGGCTGCTTTTCACTTTAGTTTTAGGATTTTTTACTCAATCAACTTTAGATATTTTTAAAGTATTTGTAATTATTGCTACTACAGTCGGTTTTACTGTCATCTGCCTTACTGTCGGGCGAAAATTCTCTGAAAAAATCATCCTTAAGATAAAAGAAAAGCAATTGCCTCAAACCGGAGTATCTCTTACCTTTATTTGTTTATTAGGCTTATTAAGCGGTGCTATTACTCAGAAAATAGGAATACATGCTTTATTCGGCTTTTTTTTAGCGGGAATAATGGCGGGAGGAGCAAAATCTTTATCCGAGAGGACAAGGCAAACTATTTCGCAGATGGTTCATGCTATATTCGTGCCACTATTTTTTGTGGGAATCGGACTAAAAATAGATTTTTTAAGCAACTTCGATTTATTCCTGGTTTCATTAATTAGTGTTATCGGTATTATTGGCCGGTTCTTAGGTGCTTGGTTCGGTGTTAATCTTACCAAAATTTCCAAAGTAAATCGTACTGCCATAGCAGTGGCGCATACTCCTGGAGGAGCTATGGAAGTAGTAGTAGCTATGTTAGCTTTAGAGTACCACTTAATTACCGAACCGGTATTCGTAGCCATTGTTTTCGGAGCCGTAATATCTTCGGTAATCTTAGGGCCTTGGTTAAACCATTCGATAAGAAAAAGAAAAGAGATAAGCATACTAGAATTTTTTTCACACCGCTCCATAATTGGAGAAATAAAAACCAATAACCGCGATAAAGCTATCCATAAACTTTGCGAATTAATTGCCGAACAGGAGTCTTTAGAAACAGATATTCTTTATGAAGCAGTTATTAAGCGCGAGAATGCTATGGGAACAGCTTTAGAAGAGGGGGTTGCTATTCCTCACGCCCGGTTAGCCTTTTTGAAAAGGCCGATAATTGCTTTTGGACGTTCGCTTAGCGGTATAGATTGGGATTCGCCTGATGGCAATTTAACTAATTTAATTTTTTTAATATTAACACCGGAAGGCGAAGATGATATCCAAGTTCAGATATTAGCGCTGATAGCTAAAGCTATGAGTATAAAAGAAAATAGAGACCAAATAATGCAAGCCAAAGATACAGAGATATGGCATATACTACAAAAGTCTTTTACCTTAGAACGAATAAAAAGGAAAAATAAAACTATTAATAAAAGATAAGATTAAATAGAAATTACCGATACCCTCTCTTAAAAGTTTTTAATTCCGACCAAGTTATTTTAAATAAGCCTTGACAAAGTTAAGTTAATAGTGTATATTTGATAATGGAAACCATTACCAAATATACAAAAAATATGCCGCGAGAATGTGAGATTAGACCATTATGGTGGTATGGAAAATTTAGAAGTTGTGGTTATAGAATAACTGCAGGAAGGGAAATTATTCTTGCCGCGCTTTCTAAGGCCGATAAACATTTAAGTGCCGAAGATATTTACATAAAAATTCACGCTAAATATCCTAATATTGGTTTAACAACTATCTATAGAACCTTAGATGTTTTAGTTAATTTAGGGTTAGTTTTTAAGTTTGATTTTGGCGATAAAAGGGCTCGTTATGAATTAGCAGAAGGCCCTAAGGGTGCCCATCATCACCACCATTTAATATGTACAAGTTGTAACCGTGTGATTGATTATACTGATTTTATCGATGAAGAGGTAGAGTTGCTTAATCAAACGGAAAAAGGTTTAAGCAAGAAATATAATTTTAAGATTACTAACCATTTGATTCAGTTTTATGGTTTATGCAATACTTGTGCTAAAAAATAATATTATATTTTTTTGTTCTATAATGGAAATGGTTATCAGTAACAATAGATAAGGAGGTGTTTAATATGCCAAGAGGAGATGGAACTGGTCCTATGGGTTTGGGCCCGATGACTGGAAGAGCAGCTGGTTACTGTGCCGGATACTCTGTACCAGGATATGTAAACCCGATTTTCGGCAGAGGAAGAGGATTTTTTGGTCGCGGTAGTGGTAGGGGCCGAGGTTTTAGAAATTGGTATTATGCTACTGGTCTTCCTGGCTGGGCAAGAGGAGGCTATGGTTATCCTGCTTTTGACGCTGGAGTAAATCCTTATTCATATCCCTATGGAGCAGAGATTACTCCTAAACAGGAAGCCGATATCTTAAAGAATGAAGCTATAGCTTTAAAAGAGCAGCTTGAAGATATCCAAAGCCGTATAGAAACTTTAGAAAAAGCTCAATCACAGGAAAATAAGAAAGAATAACTAAAGATAGTGGGGGAGCGATAAATTCTATCCCCCTTTTCTTTTTATTAACAAAAGAGGTGATTATGCGTATAGCTATATCTACAGACGGAGATCTTGTTTCCGCTCATTTTGGCCGATGCCCTTTTTTTACCATCATAGACATTGAAGGTAATAAAATAACCCAAAGAAGAGACGTTAGAAATCCTGGGCATCAACCAGGTGCTATACC
>JAGOLA010000036.1 GCA_017994375.1 Candidatus Omnitrophota bacterium
GCCTTACACGGCACATCTACCAAAGATAGCACTTTATATATAACTAATGCTCCCTGCAGTATTTGTGCTAAAATGATTATTAATGCCGGGATAAGGGAAGTGGTTGTATTAGACGAATACCCTGATAAAATGGCAAGTGAACTTTTAAAAGAAGCCCAGATAGTTATGAGGAGAATTAAAATATAATTATGAAATGCCCGTTTTGCGCTCATGCCGAAAATAAAGTCACTGACTCGCGAGAGACCTCCGAAAATATGGCAGTAAGAAGACGGCGAGAATGCTTAAATTGCGGCAAGAGATTTACTACCTACGAGTATGTAGAAAAAACTCCTTTAATGGTAATTAAAAAAGACGGCCGGCGCGAGCCTTTTAATCATCAAAAAATCCTGGGAGGATTACTAAAAGCTTGTGAGAAGCGGCCGATAAGCGTAGAGAAACTGGAAAAGATAGCCAATTCCGTAGAAGCCGAACTTCAGAAGAAATTCGAACAAGAGTTAGAATCGCACTTTATCGGTGAATTAGTAATGGAGAAATTAGCTCAATTAGACGATGTGGCTTATGTCCGTTTTGCTTCGGTATACCGTCAATTTAAGGACGTTAATCAATTCATGCGCGAGTTAAGGGACGTTTTTAATAAAAAGATGAAGTAGCCATGATTGAAGTAGAACTTTCTCGTATTATAATTGACGAAGAAAAAAAAGAACAGATTATCGTTTTAAAAGAAAAAGACGGTCTTCGGGTCCTACCGATAGTGATAGGCATATACGAAGCTACTGCTATTAAGATGAAACTTGGCGGTTTTGTTTCTTCACGGCCTTTGACTTATGATCTTATGGCTAATATCATTAGCGAATTGAATAATAAAATAGAAAAGGTAGTAATCGACGATTTAGTGGAAGGCACTTTTCATGCCAAGATATACTTAAAAAATAGCGGTAATGGTTTTAAAATAGTAGACGCTCGCCCTTCTGACAGTATAGCTTTAGCAGTAAGGACTAAATCACCTATTTTTGCCGAAGAGAAAGTAATTAATAAACTTTCTGCTATTGGTTAAAAGCCCTTATTTTAAAGGCGTTGTTTTTTTATTCTCCTTCTAAAAGATGCCAGATGTTAAATTTTAGTATTTTTTTAAAAAAGATACCGCATATTTTTTTGCTTTCTCGCTTATCCCAAAATTTGGGTATTGATGTTTGGTTAGTCGGCGGAGTTTTGCGTGATATCTATTTAGGCAAAATCGATAAGCTGACGGATTTTGATTTTTGCGTTCAAAAGAATACCACTTTGTTGGCTAAAAAATTTGCCCTTAGCATTGCTGCCAAATTCATAGTCTTAGATAAAAATCAAGAAAGTTTAAGGGTTATTTTAAAGCATAAGGGTAAAACTTATACCTATGACTTTACCAGGATGCGCGGAAGCAATATTATTCAAGATTTATCTTCACGGGATTTCTCCATCAATACTTTAGCCGTTAAGTTAGAAAATAAAAACTTAAAATTAATGGATAACTTTCGTGCTCTTAAGGATTTAAAATCTGAAGTTATTCGTATAGTTAAACCCAAAGTAATAGTAGAAGATCCTTTGCGTATTTTGCGCGGTTTCGCCTTTATGGCTAATTATGGTTTTCGGATAGAAGATAAGACCTTAAGGGTAATGGTTAAATCCAAAGGATTAATCAAAAAATCTTCTCCGGAGCGTATTAACGAAGAGTTGTTCAAAATATTCAAAAGCCGCTATTCTTACAAGACTATCAAGCTTATGAGCGAGACTAAAATGATAGATGAAATTATTGCCGGTATTTCAAAAATGAGAAATGTTTACCAGGGATCTTTTCATCATTTAGATGTTTGGGAGCATTCTATAGAAACTTTAAAGCAATTCGAACTACTTTATAGCCGTAATTTAAGTAAAAAGAAGGAATTAGTATCTTATTTAGAAGAAGAATTAGCTCAGAACCGTAAGCGGATCCAAATTTTAAAATTAGCTTGTTTGTTGCATGATATCGGGAAACCTTTAGCTAAGGCTAGATTAAAGAAAAAAACTATTTTTCATACTCATGAAAAAATTGGCAGAGATTTAGCTAATGATATTTCCGATGAACTGAGAATTTCTTTAAAAGAAAAAGAAGTCCTTAAACAGATGATTTTTTGGCATCTTAGGCCGGGCTATTTAGCTGACCAGATTAAACCTACCAGAAGAGCTATTTATCGTTTTTTCCGTGATACCCAAAAAGAAGGAGTCGGTATTATAATACTTTCCTTATCGGATTGGCGGGCAACCCGTGGGCCGGAAACTTCCGAAAAAAAGAGAAAGAAACACGAAAGAATTATGTTGAGTTTGATAACTAAGTATTTTCGGGAACAAAAAAGAAAGCCTTTACCAAGATTAGTCGACGGTTATAATATAATGAAAAGATTTCATCTCGCCCCCGGTCCTTTGATAGGAGTTATTTTGCAGAAGATAGCTGAAGAACAAGCTTTAGGCGAAATTTCTACTATTAAAGAGGCTTATAACTTAGCTAAAAAGGTGATATCGCAACAAAAAAAAGCAAAGGTTTGAAATGAAATTAGGTGATACCGAAATTTTGATAATCGAGGGAGATATAGCTTCTCAAGATGTACAAGCTATTGTAAATGCTGCCAATAACCATTTTTTTATGGGCGGCGGAGTAGCTGGAGTCATTAAACGTCGAGGAGGCAGCATTATTGAACAGGAGGCAATAAAACAAGGCCCGGTTGAACTTGGAGAGGCTATCTTAACGAGTGCTGGTTCTTTAAAAGCCCGCTATGTAATACATGCTGTTACTATGAAGATGGATTTTAAAACCGACGAAGAAATTATCAGAAAAGCTACTTTTAATTCTTTACTTTGTGCTCAAAAGAATAATATTAGCTCTATTGCTTTTTGTGCTTTAGGCTGTGGGGTCGGCGGCTTTAGCTACGAAGCTGCTTCTAAGATTATGGCCCAAGAGGTTTTTCGTTACTTAAGAGAAATAAAAAAGCCTACGCTTAAAAAGATATTTTTTGTCTTAAATTCCCGAGAAGCTTATGGTATTTTTGCAAAAAATGTCGTTGACTACTTAAATTACCTCGATAAGAAGATAAAAGAAGGGCCTTTTATTACCGTTGACGGCATAATTAGATACCAGCGGATTGTTTTGATTGAGAGAAGTAACCCTCCTTTAGGCTGGGCCCTTCCGGGGGGATTTGTTGATTACGGAGAAAGCGTAGAAGAAGCAGTATTACGGGAGATTAAAGAAGAGACTAGTCTTGATTTTGTAAAGGTACGGCAATTTAAAGTATATTCTAGAAAAGAAAGAGACCCGCGTTTCCATACTATCTCGGTAGTGTTTACCGGCGAAGGTAAGGGTGAGGCGAAAGCTGATTCCGATGCTAAAGGCCTTAAAGTATTTAGCTTAAAGGACTTACCGCCGAATATTGTCTTTGACCATAAAGAGGTAATTAACGATTATATCCAGTCGATTTGCCAAAATAACCCCTAAAAAAAGTGTTTAAATTAATTCCTTTGCGTTATATCAAAGGAGTCGGCCCGGCTCGGGAAAATATCCTAAATAAGGCCGGAGTGTACAATTTAAAAGATCTACTTTACTACTTTCCTTTTCGCTATGAGGACCGCCGGGATATTAAAAAGATTAGAGAAGTAGTAGCAGGAGATTTTTGCCTGCTGAAAGGCTTGGTTTTTTCCAAAAAGCTAAAGAAAATGCCCTATTTTTTGCAAAATAAACGGGTAAGAAATATTTTCGAAGTGATTTTAGATGATACTACCGGTAAAATCCGTTGCAGTTGGTTTAATCAGGGCTATCTTGATGAGAAAATTAAAATCGGAGATGAATTGATAGTTTACGGTAAAGCGAGCTTTTATAAAGACGGATTGCAGTTAATTTCTCCAGGATATGCTTCTTCTCAAGGGCAATCTTTAGATGTCGGCAGAATAGTCGGAATTTACACTCTGCCGCATTCTTTTAGCCAGAAGTTTATGCATAAAATAATCTTTAACATCTTAAAAGAAAGCGCCGATTATCCCGATCCCTTGCCGTTCTATATCAGGAAAGATAAAGGTCTGCTTAATATTGCTAAAAGTTTAGAGGAGATCCACTTTCCTACTTCTTGGGAAGCTGCTAAAGCTGCCCGCGAAAGATTTATTTTTGAGGAGTTATTTTTTTCTCAAATCCAGGTATATTTACGTAAAGCCCAACGGGTATTTCAAAAAGGGGTAAAATTTGAAGCGATAGAGAGAGCAGTCGCACAAATCAGGAAGAATCTTACCTTTACTTTGACTCCTTCTCAAGAAGAAGCTTTATCGGAAATAGAAAATGATTTAAAAAAACCTTACCCTATGTATCGGCTCCTGCAAGGAGATGTCGGCTGTGGAAAAACCATAATTGCTGCTTTTGCTATCGGTATGTGCGTTAGTTCTGGTTGGCAGGCGGCGCTTATGGTTCCTACGGAAGTATTAGCTTATCAGCACGGCCAAACTTTAAAGCAATTATTCCAAGGAATAGATTTTTTTTCTCAAGATAATTTTGAGGAAGAGATCCAAGTAATTACTTCTTCTTTGAGCAAAAAGGAATTAGATAAAGTTTATAAGGATTTATCATCGGGTAAGATTAAATTAGCTATCGGTACCCATGCGCTTATCCAAAAAGAAGTAGAATTTAGGAAATTAGGTTTGGTAGTGATAGACGAACAGCACCGTTTCGGTGTGGCCCAACGTTCGCTTCTTCCTAAAAAAGGTAAAATTACTCCGCATTATTTAGTGATGAGTGCCACTCCTATTCCCCGCAGTTTAGCGCTTTCTCTTTACGGCGACCTTGATTTATTAGTAATAAAAGAAATGCCAAAAGGAAGATTACCTGCCGAAGTTATTGGAGTTAAAGAAAAAGAACGCAAGTGGGTCTATGATTTTATCGAAGCGCGAATCAAAGAAGGTCGGCAGGTTTACGTAGTTTATCCGGTTATTGATGAGACTTTGGATGAAGAATTGAATTCTTTAAAGGTTATGCATAAGAAAATAAAAGAAAGATTTTCGGATTACTCGGTAGGGATGTTCCACGGGCAAATGAAAAGTGAAGAGAAATTTAAAATAATAGAGAAGTTTCGCGAAAATAAGATAAATATTTTAGTTTCTACTACGGTGATAGAAGCTGGCGTTAATATTGAAAATGCCACTACTATGGTGGTAGAGAACCCCGAAAGGTTTGGCTTGGCCCAATTGCACCAGCTAAGAGGCCGTATTCAGCGCTCGAACTATAAACCTCATTTTATTCTAATAACTAAAGATAACCTTTCTGTAAAGGCCGCGGAAAGGCTTGATATAATTTATCGGGAAAATTCGGGATTTAAGATAGCCGAAGAAGACTTAAAGCTAAGGGGTCCGGGAGATTTTTTTGGTAATTTGCAGCATGGTCTGCCAGATTTAAAAATCGCCAACCCTTTAAAAGATCTGGAGATATTAAAGCAGGCGCGGCTATTGGCTTATAAAGTCATTAAGAAAGACCCTCATTTAAAAGAAACGCAGCACCGCTATATCCGGGAGTACCTTAAGATTTAGGTAATTATTAACGGAATGAAGATTATAGCCGGAGAATTTAAAGGCCGAAAAATCAAGATACCTTCAGGTATCAGACCGGTATCTTTACGAATTAAAAAATCTTGTTTTGATATTCTGGGGATAGAAGTCAGAAACAAAAGAATTCTGGACCTTTTTTCAGGTTCAGGTTCTTTAGGGCTAGAGGCCTTATCAAGAGGGGCGAATGAGGCTATTTTTGTTGATTTTGATAAAAGGTGCCTTACCGTCATAAAGGAGAATGTATCATTATTAGGCCTTGGCGCTAAAACCGAAGTTTACCTTAAAGATGTTTCCTCGGCAATTAAAGATTTTTCGATAGCTAAAGAAGCTTTTGACATTATTTTTATAGACCCGCCTTATTACCAAGGAATCCTTAGAAAGACCTTGCAAGTATTAAAAGACTATGATATATTAGCTAATTTCGGTTTCATTATAGCTTTTTGCTTTCAAAAAGACGATTACCTCAGGGGGGAAGATTTTTTCCCGCTAGTAGTAGATAAAAAGTATGGTCAAAGCCGAGTATTACTATACCAGAAGCCTTAAAAACCAGCTAAAAATTTAAAAAAGACCTATTTATGGTACAAGCAGTTTGTCCGGGTACTTTTGACCCAATTACTAAAGGGCATATCGATATTATAAAAAGAGCGGTTTCTATTTTTAATAAAGTTATCGTAGCCGTAGTTAAAAAACCGGGCAAAGATACTTTTTTTTCTTACCCTGAAAGGTTGGCCATGACTAAAGAGGCTTTAAAAGAGGTAAAAGGGGTCGCAGTAGAAGGCTTTGATGGCCTTATCGTAGATTTTGCCCGAAAAAGAGGAGCTAAGACTATAGTAAGAGGATTGAGGATGATTTCTGATTTTGAATATGAATTTCAGATGGCTTTAACTAACCGCAATCTAGCCCAAGACGTAGAAACTATTTTTTTAATGCCCCACCCGCAATATTCTTACATTTCTTCTCGTCTTATAAAAGAAGCCAGCAGCTTAGGGGCCAATTTAAAAAAATTTCTGCCGGCGGTGGTATTGAAATCTTTAAAGAGGAAAATATATGAAAGTAGCCTTAAAACAGATAAAAGAGAATGAAGCTTTACGGATTAAAGAGCAAATTCCGGCGTCGTCATGGAATATGGATAGCGCCGACATCTCTTTTTTGGAAGAGATAACTTTAGATTGTTGTTTTGAAAGAGTAGGGGGGCAAATTATCGTTAGTGCCGAGATATATACTCATAAAGAGATTACCTGCTCGCGTTGTTTAGACAAGGTGCGCCTTGACGATAAGTATACTTTTAACAAAAGCTACGAGATAAGTGGTTTAAAAGATTACTTAGAAATAGACGAAGACATAAGAGAAGAGGTTTTACTTAATTTTCCGATGAAGCTTTTATGTAAAGATAATTGTAAAGGGATTTGTAGTCGTTGCGGAAAGAATTTGAATTACGAAAAATGCAATTGTCCGGCCGATAAAAAAGTTAAATAACCGAAGCTAGGAGGATATTATGGCGCATCCTAAAAGAAAACATTCTTGTTCACGGAGCCGAAAAAGAAGAACTCATCAGAAGTGCAGTTTCCCTTTATTAGTTGAGTGTAAACAATGCAAGCGTAAAAAACCGGCTCATATGATTTGTCCTTTTTGCGGGTATTACCAGGATAGAGAAGTAATAGAAATTTTGCCTAAAGAAAAGAAACAAAAGAGATAATTATGGGTAAAGAAGGTGCTAAATATAAAGTTGGCGTAGATATTTCAGGAGGAGATCGTGCTCCCTCAGAGATTATCAAAGGAGTTATCTTAGCCGAAAAAGAAATAAGTGAAGAAATAGTTCTAATTGGCGTTGAGAACGAAATCCGTAATGAATTAAAGCTGCAAGGTAGTTTTGCGGAAAAATTTTCTATAGTCGATGCTCCCGAAAAAATTGCTATGGGAGAACCGCCACTTGCTTCGGTACGTAAAAAAAGTAATTCTTCTATTGTAATCGGAAACAAACTCCTTAAAGATAGGAAGATCAATGCTTTTGTCTCTTGCGGTAACACCGGGGCTATGGTTTGTGCTTCCACTCTTAAGCTAGGTTTGATAAAAGGAGTGGAACGCCCGGGGATAGCACTTATGCTCCCTAATAAAAAAGGAGTATCTTTGGTTATTGATGTCGGAGCTAATATTGACTGCCGGCCATATCATATTTTTCAATACGGCATAATGGCCGAGGTTTACTATAATTTAGTATTAAATAAAAAAAATCCTACTGTCGGCCTACTTAATATCGGCGAAGAGGCTTCTAAAGGCTTAGATACCATAAAAGAAGTCAGTAAACTTTTTTCTTTATCACCTTTAAACTTTATCGGTAACGTCGAAGCTAAGGATATGCTTTCGGGCAATTGCGATTGTATAGTATGCGACGGTTTTATCGGAAACATTGCCTTGAAAACAGCCGAAGCAACTTCTGAGGCTATGGGCAGGTTGATTATGGAAGTTTTAGGTAAAGGAATTTTTGGCAAATTAAGTTTATTATTAGCCAAAAAAAATCTCTTAGCTTTCAAGCGTTCTTTCGATTACGCTGAATACGGCGGAGCTCCTTTGTTAGGGGTAGATGGAGTAGTAATTAAAGGGCACGGCCGTTCTAACAGCTTAGCTGTTAAAAATGCCATAAAAGTAGCGGTAAGAGAGTTGAGCCGCGATTTGATGGCCGAAATTGAGAGGAGGGTTAATGAAATATGTCAAGATAGCCGGATTAGGCAAGTACTTGCCGTCTAAGCGGTTAACAAATTCTGATTTAGAAAAGAAAGTAGATACTTCTGACGAGTGGATAACTACTCGTACCGGCATAAAAGAAAGAAGAATTGCCCAAGTCGGTCAGGGAGCTTCTTATTTAGCTTACAAAGCTTCACAAGAAGCTTTAGAACGCGCTGATTTAAATCCCAAAGATTTAGATTTAATTATAGTGGCAACCATTACTCCCGATACTCATTTCCCGGCTACTGCTTGTTATCTTCAAAATTATCTAAAAGCTAATAAAGCTTGTTGTTTTGATATTTCTGCTGCTTGTTCCGGTTTTATCCATGCTTTAGCTACTGCTTGGCAATTTATCGAAGGCGGTTTATACCAAAATGCTTTGGTGGTAGGAAGCGAAGTTCTTTCCACCATAACCGATTGGAGTGATCGTTCTACCTGTGTCTTATTCGGAGATGGAGCCGGAGCCGCGGTTCTCAAAAGATCTAATAAACCGGGTATTTTAAGTGCTTATTTAGGCGGAGATGGCTCTCAAGCCGATGTCTTAATAGTTCCCGGCGGCGGTTCTCGTCAGCCTTTTTCTGCCGAAGTTTTAGAGAAGAAACTTAATTTTATAAAAATGCGTGGGAATGAACTTTTCCGAATGGCAGTAAGAATAATGGTAAAAGCCGCCAAGATGTCTTTAGCTAAAGCCAAATTAACAACTAAAGATGTAGATTTATTAGTTCCGCATCAAGCCAATGAGCGGATAATAAATGCTGTCTCTAAACGTCTGCATCTTGACCCTAAAAAAGTTTATATTAATATTGCTCGCTACGGCAATATGTCTTCGGCATCAGCTGCAGTGGCTTTGTGCGAAGCTTGGGAAGAGAAAAGAATTAAAAAAGGAGATGTAGTAGTTTTGGATGCTTTTGGCGGAGGCTTAGTCTGGGGAAGTTGTGTTATTAAATGGCAATAGTTTTCTTAGAGAAAAGTGCTTAAAGCAAAAAATAAAAGCGTAGTTATTTTCCCGGGCCAGGGTGCTCAATATCCTGGTATGGGCAAGAGTTTATATGAAGCTTTTAGCTCAGCTAAGGAAATATTTTCTTCTATCGACGATATTCTAGGCTTTAAGCTATCAGAGAAGTGTTTTTTAGGAAGTGCGGAAGAACTCAAAGATACTGCTACCCAGCAGTTAGCTATTTTAGCGGTTAGCTTAGCTGCTTTTACGGTCTTTAAAACTAAAAATATCGAACCGGAATATTTATCGGGGTTAAGCTTAGGCGAGTATACCTGTTTGTATGCGGGCAAAGTAACCTCCCTAAAAGATTTGGTGCAATTAGTTAAAGCCCGGGCCCAAGCTATGCAAAAGGCCGCCGCTCTTAATCCTTCTACAATGTTTGCTGTTATCGGCATCGAGCCGGCTGTTTTATCCGAAAAAGCTAACCAAGAAGGTTTTTATCTCGCTAACATAAATTCACCTCAACAGATAGTAATTTCTTTAGCTAAGGATAAAAGAATAAAGGTAAAAGAATCTTTGGGGTTATTAGGAGCAAAAGTTATTGAGCTAGAAGTCAGCGGCGGTTTTCATTCGCCTTTTATGGATCCGGCTAAAAAAGAGTTAGAAAGGGTAATGGAGAATATTAAGTTTACTGATTCCCGGATACCTATCGTAAGCAACGTTACTGCTTTGGCGCATAGCCGCTCTAGCGATATCCGCAACAATCTTTTAAACCAGTTAACTTCGCCAGTTTTGTGGAAAGACTGCGTAGAGTTTTTGATAAATAAGGGGAGTCAGGATTTTTTTGAAGTTGGCCCTTCGAAAGTTTTGAAGGGATTGATGCGTAAGATAAACCCAGCCGTAAGCGTTACGAATATCGAGAAACAAGAAGATTTGGCTGCACTTTTAGAAAAGAGCTAGTAAAATAAGGGGGTTTTATGAGTTTTAAAGAAAAGGTAGTTATTATTACCGGCGCTGCCAGAGGTATTGGCCGAGAGATCGCTTTAGATTTCGCTAAAGAAAAAGCTAAGGTAGCTATTTTTGATTTAAATGAGGAGAGTTTGAAGCAAACTGCCGCTGAACTTGGCAATTATACCGAATGCGCTTATTACTTAGTAGATGTTACTAAAGCCAGTCAAATAGAGGAAGCCATAAACAAAATTATTGACAAGTTTTCAAAGATTGATATATTAGTTAACAATGCAGGCATAACTAAAGATAATTTAGCCCTGCGGCTCTCTGAAAACGATTGGGATAAGGTGATTGAGGTTAATTTACGAGGAGCTTTCCTTTGTTCAAAGTTTTGCGCTAAATATATGATTAAGCAGAGGGAAGGAAAGATCGTTAATATTTCTTCGATCATCGGGTTGGTAGGTAATGCCGGTCAAGCTAATTATTCAGCCTCTAAGGCAGGTTTAATTGGGCTTACTAAGTCTTTAGCCAAGGAGCTAGGCTCTAGAAATATTTGTGTAAACGCCGTAGCTCCGGGGTATATCCAGACCGAAATGACCGATAAGCTTACCGACAAAGTAAAAGAAGAGATGGCTAAAAAAATTCCTTTGATTAGATTAGGGACCCCGGCAGATGTAGCGAGCGCAGTATTATTCTTAGCTAGCAATAAGGCCGATTACATAACTGGTCAGGTTTTAGTCGTTGATGGTGGTATGATTTAGTAAATAAAGGAGGTATATTATGGCTATTACAGACAAGGTGAAGGATATTATCTCAGAGCAATTAGGCGTAAAAAAGGAAGAAATTAAACCTGAAAGTTCTTTTATAGATGACCTGGGGGCAGACTCGTTAGACACCGTAGAAGTCGTTATGGCTTTAGAAGAAGAGTTCGGTATAGAGATACCCGATGAAGAAGCCGAAAAAATCACTACGGTTGGAGAAGCCATTAAATACATCGAAGAAAAGACTAGTAAAAAAGGCTAATTTTTTTTAAAAATGCAACGGGTAGCCGTTACAGGATGCGGAGTCGTTTCTCCGTTGGGTCTAGAGAAAGACTCTTTTTGGGATGCCTCTTTAAAGGGTAAGAGTGGTGTAGGCAAAATAACCCACTTTGATGCTTCTAAATTTGACTCTCAAATTGCCGGTGAAGTAAAGAATTTTGATCCCGCCTCGTTTTTGTCGTTCAAAGAAATAAGAAGAATTCCGCGGTTCGCTCAGTTTGCTTTAAAAGCCGCTGAAGAAGCCATAAAGGATAGTGGTCTAAATTTAGAAAATATTGACCCTTACCAAATTGGTACTATTATCGGTTCCGGCGTCGGAAGTCTAGAGACGGTAGAGAAAGAATATCAGGTCTTGATAGATAAAGGACCAAAAAAACTCTCTCCTTTTATGATTCCGATGCTGATAACTAACGAGGCCGCTGGTCATATCGCTATTCGTTTTAAATTAAAAGGAGTTAATTTGTGCACCGTTACTGCC
>JAGOLA010000135.1 GCA_017994375.1 Candidatus Omnitrophota bacterium
GAATTAGGTCCGGTGATAGGCGCTTTGATTGTTTCTGCTCGAAGCGGAGCTTCTATAACTGCTGGTATAGGCTCTATGAAGATAAGCGAGCAGGTTGATGCTTTGGAAGCTTTTGGAGTAGAGCCGGTGAATTATCTAGTAGTGCCTAAGCTTGTGTCTTTACTTATTTGTATGCCGGTACTTATTATCTATGCCGATTTTTTAGGTATTTTAGGCGGTTATTTAGTAGGGGTAACTAAATTTGCTATTCCGGCCGGATTATATTTTCGTATGACCTTTGACGCTTTAGGATTAAAGGATATTTTAAGCGGTATTTTGAAAAGTATCTCTTTCGGCGGGATAATTGCTTTAATATCATGCTACGAAGGATTTCGTCCTTTTTCTTCTCTGGAAGTTTCGCATGCCGTAACCAAAGCCGTAGTCCGTTCTTTTATCTTGATTATTGTCTGCGATTGCTTTTTAACGGCAGTTTTTTATTTCGTTTAGGTATGATAAAATTACATAATGTCTATAGGTCGTTTAGCGGTAAAGAAGTTTTGCGGGGAGTAAACCTTACGGTTAAGAAAGGAGAAACTTTTTTGCTTATCGGTCGAAGCGGAGCCGGAAAGACGGTTTTGCTTAAAAACATTATTGGTTTATTAAGGCCGGATTCAGGAACTATCTGTATCGACGGAGTCGATATAACCCAATTAAATAAGGAAAAATTAGAAAAAATCAGGCTACAATTTGGTTTAGTGTTTCAAGGTAGTGCTCTTTTTGATTTTTTAAATATTGAAGAAAACGTCGGTTTTTTTCTTAATCAGCATACTAGTTTAAAGAAGTCGGAAATAAGCCGTAAAGTTTCCGAGACGCTGGCATTAGTAGGATTAAAAGGGATTGAGAAGTTATATCCTCATGAATTAAGCGGCGGAATGAAAAAAAGAGTAGCTATAGCTAGGGCTATCGTTTATAATCCCAAGATTATAATTTACGATGAGCCGACTACCGGCATAGACCCGATTTCGGTAGATAAAGTGGTATCTTTGATAGAAGATTTACATAGCCGCTTGGCAGTGACTTCTTTGGTAGTAACTCATGATTTAGAGGTTGGTCTTAAGATTGCTGACCGCTTGGCTTTCTTATTAGGAGGAAAAATTATTTTTGAAGGAAATAAGGAAGATTTGAATAATGCCCAAGACGAAAGGCTAATACAATTTTTGAAAGGAAGTTCCGGCGGACCGATTAAAGAAATGGAAGTCTAACCGATTAAATAGGAGGTAATATAAATGGTTAACAATTTATGGGATAGGAATAAAAGTATCAGGTATGTTAAGATAGGAAGTTTTTTTCTAATCGCTTTCATTTTGTTTTTTATTACTATTCTTTCTATCAGAAAATTTAGCATCGGCGTCTTTAAAGGTTCCTACAATATAGTAGTTAAATTTAATTTTGTCGAGGGTTTACGCCCGGCTTCGCCGGTACGGTTCTGCGGAGTGGACGTTGGAGAGATAAAAAAAGTTGTAGTCAAGGAAGAATACAGTAAGCCTAAAGTTTATGTTCATGCTTCTATCCAGAGCGGAGTTAAAATTCCGCAAGATTCCCAATTCTTTATTAATAGTTTAAGTTTATTTGGTGAAAAATATTTAGAGATTACTCCTCCGCTTGTAATACTATCGTATGTTGTCAGTAATGAAACCGTAGCAGGGGTATCACCAGTTCCGCTTTTCCAGATATTCGCCAATTTTAATCAAACCGTCAATGAGATAAGCACCTTAGTTAAAGATGGGCCGATTAAGACCTCTTTAGAGAATACTATTGCCAATATAGAGAGTATAAGTTTGGATTTAAAAAATATAATGAGTGACTTAAGAGATAAACGCGGCACTATCGGTCGTTTACTCTACGATGAGACTTTATATAATAGCACCGAAGAATTTATCAGAGATTTAAAAGCACATCCTTGGAAGCTATTGCATAAACCCAAGGAGAATCAAGAATAATGCTTGTCTTCTTACATATCGGCCAGATGTTTAAGCCGCGCTTTTATTGCCATCAGCTTTTTACTTACAATATTAATTTTTAAACAATGTTTATCTGTTCCAGTTGCGGTTATAAATCAATTAAGTGGTTAGGAAAGTGCCCTTTTTGCCAGGGCTGGGAGACTTTTTCCGAAGAAAAAGAATTTTCTGGCGAAATAATTAGAGAGAAGGTTCCTCCTCAGCTTTTAGGCGATATCCAAGAGAGTGATTACTCTCGTATTGCTAGCGGCCTAGAAGAGTTTGACCGGATACTGGGAGGAGGCTTAGTAAAGGGCGAGGTGGTTTTGGTCGGTGGTGAACCTGGAATCGGTAAATCTACTCTTTTATTAGAAGTAGCCGCTTATTTAGCTAAAAAAAATAAAACTCTTTATGTTAGTGCCGAGGAATCATCTTCACAGGTAGTTTTACGTTCCAAGAGGCTGGAGCAGAAGGGTATTGATAAAGTCTACATCGTTGCCGAGGATAGATTAGAGGATATTTTTGAATATATAAAAGAGGGTGGCTTTAAATTTGTAGTTATAGATTCCATACAAGTAGTTTCGACGGCTTGCTGTGAAGGTCCTAAGGGG
>JAGOLA010000003.1:0-43689 GCA_017994375.1 Candidatus Omnitrophota bacterium
ATTATAAATAGTGCAAACTTTAGAGAAAGAACCTAATTTTAGGTGTGCATCGGTAGAGGGATAAACCAAAAGAGCTTTTGTAATATCTTGTTTATCTAAATAAGTGTAAAGCTTATCTTTATCGGTCCATACTCCCTTATAAAAGTCGCTATAGTCTGATAACTCTTTTGGTATATAGTGAATATGACTATCGCACAACATAAATATAAATTAAATGTGTTTTTCTCCCTTCATAGCGCCTTCTTCCCACTTACTGACTCCGCGCATAACATCTTCGAAACAAAGTTTTGCTAAAGGGTCAAAATTGCTAGTCATAATTCTTTGGATTCTTCCGGGTTTTGAGAAAAATTCTCTCATACACCAGGAACCAAGCCTTCCGTAATCTTCGATAGTCAAATATTTAGTAGGCATAACCGGGTGTAAAAAGTCCCACTTAAGAAAATCAATTTTTTTGATATCTATCTCCCCGCGTTTTGTTCTTTGCCTCCAAATAGGCGAATTAGGAGCCGGGGTAACGTAGCCAACCCAAAGAATATCCGGGTCGACCTCATCGGTAAATTCGTACCGTTGTTTAATAGATTGTTCGGTGTCATCATCAAAGCCCATCATAATGTCAGCGACAATGGCAATATCTTGAGCCCGTAAGATATCTATAGTTTTTTTAATTTGGTCAATGGTGATGCCTTTGGCGATCTTTTTAAGTTCTTCCGGAGTAGTTACCTCAATACCAAAAACCCCCATAAACATTCCGGTTTCTTTCATAAGAGGGAGGATTTTTTCGCAATTAACCCAATCCACGGCTCTTCCCAAAGAAACCCATTTAATAGGGTTGCTTTTTTGTTTTTTTAATTTACAAAATTTTTCTACCCGGTCAGGATTAACATTAAAATTATCATCCTGGATTACTACTACTTTTGTGCCCATCTTGTGCAAAAGTTCAAGTTCTTCGATAACACGCTGGGGAGATTTGGCCCGCCAAGTTAAAAAATCATTTGGCGAACGCGGATCGTACTGATCCCATTCATAACAAAAAGTGCAAGCCGAAGGACAACCGCGCGAAGTCATCATCTCTACGAACGGTTTCCAAAAAGTATGCCCTACGTACTTCTCCATAGGAAATAAATCATAAGCTGGGAGTGGTAACTTATCTAAATCCTGTAGCAAAGGTTTATGCGGACCCATTACTGGTTTACCATCTATGCGGCTAGTTATTCCTGCTACTTCTTTCATGCTCTTACCTTTATCGATAGCATTAATTAAGTCATAAAAAGACTCTTCTTCTCCCATAACGACATAGTCAATGGCCGGATTGCTCTCCAAGGTTTCGACTGGCAAGGCGGAATACCAGAGGCCTCCGACAATAATTTTGGTTTTAGGAAAAACTTGTTTAATACGCCGGGCCGCTTCGTTAAAATGCCATATCTCTCCAAAGCCTACCGAGCAATGAATCATATCGCCCATCACTACTACATCGGGATTTTTTTCTTTAACCTTTTCGGCAATATTTTCGATAGAGATGCCGAAAGCTGTGGCGTCTAAAACTTCAAGGTTATCATAACCTTTTTCGCGAATATATGCTCCCCATTGAGCATATAATTGGTTAGGAGCAAAATGGATACCATGTGTAGCCCAGGCGCCGACTTTCGGCATTACGAATAAGATTTTCATTCCTTACCTCCTATAGTTTTTTATAACAGCGTAACTGATTATTTTATTCCTAAACTCTAATTTACTATAACAACAACACATGGATCCAATAATGTGCCTTCGGCACATCTTTGCTTCGCAAAGATTGGATACATTTAAATCTATGAACTACCAACTACGAACTCTGAACTATTTATCGGGATGTTCCTGCTTAAACGGAATAACCGGCTTAGTCCACGGTGTTTGCTGATTTATTACTGCAATTTCAAGCGGACAGACATTAGCCGGAACAGTTAAGGCAAACCTTACCGCATCCTCAATTGCTTGTGTAGTCATTAAGCGTGACCTATCGGTAGTAACTTCTTGTAATTTACCGGTTAAATCGGTATCGGTTACACCGGGTAGAATCGAAGTAACTTTTATTCCATGATCACGTATCTCCCAAAATAAACCTTTAGAAAAAGCCCGAAGCCCTACTTTCAATGAACTATAGACAATAAAATTTCTCGGCAACGGATCGCAGAGAGTCGAGCCCGAAACCATATTAATTATTGCACCGGACTTATTCTTTATCATATCGTTTATTACCAAACGAATCAAACGTACATAGCCTAAATAATTGGTATGCGCCAACCTTTCGAGATCTTCAAGAGGTTGTTTTTCAAAAGGATACTGGCTGGATACACCGGCATTATTTATCAGAATATCGATATCCCCAAATTCTTTCTTACTCTTGTTTACTAAATTTTCTAAATCTTCCAATTTGGTAACATCACAAGGAATGCCTAAGACATTAACTTTATATTTTTTCTTTATTTCTTCGGCGGCCTCTTTTAAAGGCCCTTCGCCTCTGGCAGCAATAGCGACGTTTACGCCTAAACTTGCTGCCACACAAGCGAGAGCTTTTCCTATACCACGACTAGCACCGGTTATGATAGCGTTCTTACCCTTAAGATTGGCTTTCATCTCTATTCCTCCTTTATATTTTTATCACTAAATATTTTGTACAAAGTAACAGTATAAGTAAACCAGACCCAAATAAGATAAATCCCGCTGTAAAGCTTTTCTGCATAATCAGACCTGAAATAGCAACTCCTAAACCCCCGGAGATAAAACGTACGCTACTATTTAAGCTGGCAGCTTCCGGTAAAAATTTCTTAGGTAAATCCGTAAGTATAGTAGAAATACCGGCATGATTGAATGTCCAGCCTAAACCCCAAATAACCATAAGCAATCCTAAAATAAGAAACGGTATCTTAAAGATTAATAAGAAAACACTAGCAATCATTAATATTATCCCTAAGTTTATAGTTTTAATTCTTCCCATTTTATCGGATAAAAAACCGCCGATGGTTTCGCCAAAAATACCGCTTAAACTAGTTAAAGTAATAAGGGCACTTATCGCTAATTGCCCTAAATTATATTGCGTGAAAAAATAAACCGAAAACCATTGCTGTAGGCCGTGATAAAGTAAGCTTACAATAAATATATAGGTAAATACCTGCAGAATAACTTTATCTTTGAACGGCTTAATATAATCAATAACGAATTTTTTATTTTCCGGAGTAAAATCCGGCAGATAAAAATATATTATCGCTAAGAGCAGAAATCCACTGATTGCCGGTAACAGGAAAATAGAGCGCCAGGGCAAAATTCCGCTTAAAATCAGCCCTAAAAGCGAAGCTATAAATGTAGAGGCAAAAAATATACCGACCATTCTTCCCTTTTTTTTGCTCTCAAAAGACTGTGCTATTAAAATTAAAGCCAGCGGTATCACTGAAGCTCCGAAAAAGCCCATGAAAAATCGGGCTGAAAAAAGCGTAATAATATTATTTGATAAAGCTGCCACCAAATTCGCCAAAGAGAAAAATAATAAACATACCAGTTCTATTTTTTTAGCATCGAAAACACGTATCAAGGGACCGTAAAAAAGAGCTGCTATCCCATAGGGTATCATGTAAATCCAAATGATTCTTCCGGCAATAAAGCCAGAAACACTAAAATCCGTAGCAATAGAAGGGACCAATGCCGCTGTTGCTGCTACATTAAACGATAAAATCGCACCCTCCAAACATAGAATTATAAAAGTTAATTTATTCATTTCTTATATTTATTCGTGTAAATTCGTATGCAATTTGTGCGTATTCGTGTTAAATAAATCATTTGGTTTCTCTTTCTATTACGTCTTTAAATATTTTTAAATTATCTTTAGAGTGTTTATTGATAAAACCTTCTACCTGCTCATCGTTAAATTTAGCCTTCTCATCCATTTCAAAATGTTGGATCCAGGTCATTTCCATACCGGCTGGCCTTGGAGTATAAAGCCAGATGATCTTCATAAACTTAAAAGGAAATTTAGGCTCCTCGCGTTCGGCATAGGCAAGGTATCGGTCTTTAAAAAGCAGCCGCCAAGACTGCCAGGTGCGGTCTTCATCATCGGTAAGCTTAAAAGTAATTTTATTACCTTCCTTTTTTACTACTTCGGCTTTTTTATATTCGCCGCCGAATAACTCTGTCCAACGCCTAATATCATTGGAAATATCAAAAATTTTCTCGTAAGGAGCGTTAATTATTATCGAATTTACTGTATGACCCATTATAAACCTCCCTTTTAGTTCGTAGTTCATAGTTAGTAGTTCGTAGACCATAATATATTTTGTCTACGAACTCCGAACTCACAACTACGAACTTTTATTTAAAATTGCCACTACTCTCGCCCAAGCGGCGCCAGTACACTTAATTTTTACCGGAAAACAAATAATCTTAAATCCAAAATCGGGCAACTTTTCTAAACCAGCTAACCGTTCTATATGAATGAATTCCCGTTTTCTTCCGTAAAAGTGGGCTGGATATAACTTTTTGGGATCTTTTGTCTTTAAAAATTCTTTAAGCATAAATTTATAAGGCCGGTCTATACCCATAGTATCGACACCAAATATTTTTATACCGTTATCTAGAAGAAAATCTATTGCTGATATATCTATGCCGGGATAGTCGCTAAAATATTTAGGCCCACCGTAAAACTTATCTGCGCCTGTATACAACAAAACTATATCCAATGGTTTTAATTTATAATTTATTTTTTTTAATGCATCTTCCAAGTCGGCGGCTCTTATTGTTTCGTTCGGCTTTTTATAAGAAACATCGAGCCTGACACCATCTTGATAACACCACTCAAGAGGTATTTCTTCCGCAGTCTTTGATTCTCTTCCTTCTGATTTTGAGCCGTAATGAAAAGAATAATCTAGGTGCGTTCCGATGTGGACCGGGGAATGGACAACTTCTAAAGACAAGAATTCCTCATCCGGTAAGTCCTCTTTTTTGACAATTCGCTTACCTAATATATATTGCAGTTTGCCTTTTAGGGTTTTACCCATTAAAACCCGGTTGAATTTAGCAACACCAGCCTTATGAGACACCCGTTCGATTTCGACGTGATGTACTTCAAAAACTTTATCGTCAATTGCTAAACTTAAGTCAATTATATTCATTTGCTTATTATTGTTTCTTCTTTTCTATCGCATCTACAATTTGTAACGGCGTCGAATTCTTAGTAATTTCGTTGGCTAAAACTTTTATTCCAAAGCACTTATTTATAGCTACTACTAATTCCACCATCTCGGTAGAATCAACGCCGATAGAATCATAAAGTGCCTGATTTTCTATTAACTCTTCTTTATCTACATCTAGAGTCTTACTGATTAAATTTAATACTTCTTCTTTTAAATTCATTTTGCCTCCTTTATTCTCCCTCTACAGCTAAAACGGTATTTATGCCACCGCGCCCCCTGGCAATGATTAAAGCTTTTTTAATTTTCCGGTCAATAGCTTTATTAGGCGTATAATCTAAATCACAATAAGGATCTTTCATCTCGTAATTTACAGTAGGTAATACTAAATTATTATTCATCGAAAATAAAGTTGTAATTAAATCTAACGCGGTCTGGGCACCTAACAAATTACCATACATACTTTTCGGCGCGCTTAAAGAAATATGTTCTAATTCTTTACCAAAGACATTTTTCAGAGTTTGAGTTTCTAAATAATCCCCTATGGTTGTAGCTTCAGCATCAAGACAAATATAATCTATTTCTTTTTTTGACCAACCGGCATCATTAAGGCATTCTTTTATTGCGTATTCAAAACTTTCACAGCTAGGGTTATAACGAGCGTAATGGTAGCCGTCGGAAGAAAAACCTACCCCTCTGATATAACCGTAAATATTTACACCTCTTTTTTTAGCGCGTTCTTCTTTTTCAAGATTAACGATGCCGGAACCTTCGGCTAAAACAAAACCATCGCGATATAAATCGTAAGGTTTATAAGCTTTTTTAGGATTAAGATTATTCTTCGATAACTGCCCGCAAGTATTGGCACATAGAAGGGCATAAGGCGTAATTGGTGCTTCCATTCCTCCAGCAAGTACGTAATCGTTTTTATCTTCGATAATATTCTTGGCTGCATACCATATAGCAAGAGCTGATGAAGCTTTATCAGCTACGATAGTTTTACTGTAACCTTTAAACCCATAGTAAATTGTAATTTGGCCTTGAGGTGCTGCCGGAAACCACGCCGAAGCCATATAAGGAGAAACGCCCTCTCTACCTTCAATATACATGTCGCGTAGTTCTGTTTCGGCAAAGAGCCAACCACCGATAGCATTACCCATAAAAACACCGATACGTTTTTTATCGACGTTATTTAAATCTATTTTGGCATCTTGTAAAGCTTGTTCGCTGGCAACAAGTGCCATATGAGAGAAAACATCGATTTTTTTTACTAGACGGCCTGGTAAATGCGAGTAGTGGTCTAATTCATGGACTTGTCCGGCTATCCGAGAAGGATAAAGCGAAGCATCAAAGCGTTTAATCTCATCGATATAGGATTCTCCTCTCTTTAAATTAGCCCAAAAAGTTTCTTTCTTAAGCCCTGCCGGCGAAACAACTCCGATACCTGTAATTGCTACCCGTTCTTTCATCTATTTAACTCCTTTATAACGTTTAAATACCAATGACGAGTGTATTCCGGAAAATCCGCTACTGGTTTTTAAAATATAGTTGGGCATGAGTTGTCTCTTTACATTCGGAATATAATCCAAATCACATTTTGGATCCGGTTCTTCCTGGTTTATAGTCGGCGGCAAATAGCCTTTTTCAAAAATCATTGCGCACAAAACGCTTTCAACAGCATTTGCCGCGGCTAAAGGGTGGCCAATCATTGATTTTATGGAACTTATCGGAACTTTGTAAGCATAATCTCCAAAGACTGCCTTGTAAGCATTGGTTTCAAAAACATCATTCTGACGGGTTGATGAACCGTGGGTATTTATGTAATCTACATCTTCGTTCTTAATGCCGGCATCTTTTATCGCATCTTTAATACAGCGCTCCATAGCTTCGCCGTCTTCGGGTAAATCCGTCATATGAAAAGCATTACAGCTTGTGCCATAACCGATAATTTCTCCATAAATATGCGCACCTCTTTTCTTGGCATGCTCTAACTCTTCAAGTATAACTACACCGGCGGCTTCAGAAATTACAAAACCGTTTCGTTTATTATCAAATGGCCGGCTTGCTTTATGCGGTTCATCATTATTCTTAGCCAAAACATTTACAACATCAAAGGCAGCAAAAGTAATGGGGCAAACCGGTGCTTCGCTTCCTCCGGCAATAATTATGTCCTGTCTTCCTTCCCGAATCAGCTCAAAAGACAATCCCAAAGAATCTGTCGCGGCAGTACAACCGGTTGAAAGTGTACAATTAAGCCCTTGGGTATGATACATTGCTCCTACTTCAGCGCTGGGAGTATTAAACATCGCGGCATCATAAAGATAAGGCCGGCCTTTACGCGGGTCTATCGGCCTTTTCCCCCAATCAGTCACTAAAAGAAATTCTTCTTCCATAAAACGTGTGCCGCAAATAGCGTTTGCCAGAATTACACCGAAACGTTTGGTGTTTATTTTCTTAATATCTATGTTGGAATCTTCGACTGCCTGTTTTGCGGCCGCGATGGCGAACTGCACATATCTGTCCATACGATAATGATCTTTTATCCCGAATTTTAGCGGATCAAAACTTAAATCCTGCGAAGCTATCTTTGATACGAATAAACTTACGTCAAAGTTTTCTACTCTTTCTATGCAAGGTTTTCCCTCTATTATATTGTTATAAAACTCTTCTTTACTTTCTCCGGCAGCGGAAATAACTCCTAAACCGGTAATTACTACACGCCTCATTACTATCTCCTTGTAACTTTAAATACAATATTTCCTCCGTCAGGACAAGTTACGGTATCTATGGAATCGGGATTATTCATAAAATGGAATTTGGCTCCGAAATTAAGGGCGAACAAAGCCGGAAAAGCCGTATGCCAAGCTGCTCCACAAAATCCCTCGATACACTTTAAGCCCTTTACTTGCCACTTATCGCCGACTTTATAGCCATAAGCACATTTACCTTTGGCTTTTACTACTTCTATTTCCATATTCTTAGGATTAGGCCCTTTATGGTTAGGGTCTTTGGGTACGGTTATAACCTTACCTTCTTTATCCAAAAGCTCGGCCTTAAATTCCAGCTTACCGCCATCTGGACAAGTTACCTTTAAAGATTTCTGGTTATCCATAAAAGGAAACTGGGCTCCAAAACTTAAAGCATAAATTACCGGGAAAAGAGCGTGCGCTAATCCTAAGCAAAAGTATTGGGGAGGATGGGTAAAATCTTCTAAGATAAGTTCATCGTTCTTTTTGTAGTTGTGGTAACAGTGTCCAGCTACATTTATCACCGTCAATTTTAACCGTGGGAAAGGGGTATTAACCATATTAATAAACCTCCGTTTCTCTCAATAATTCTTCTTTGCTTAAAAATTCTGCGCCTTTTTCGATCTTATGGACCAATTCCACTATTTTTTTATTTAAAGGCGCTTTTAAATTATTTTCCTGCGCTAACTTGGTTATCTCTCCGTTTATATAATCTATTTCCGAAGGTTTGTTTCTTTTTATGCTCTGCAAAATAGAACCGTATAAAGGTTCTTTGCTTAAAGAGCCCATTACTTTAGAAAAGATATTAGCGGCTTGATTAATATCCATGGAGGCTAATCCTTCTATCCTCTCTTTAGGATAAGTCGGCAGGCTGTTTAACTTTATCCCTGATTCAGCCACGATTCGATAGGCTTCTTGATTAATTTTTATGGCTAACTTGGCTAAATCCATATCCGAGAAAACTTCCTGCATAGATTGTCCTAAACAAGCGGGTATGCAATTATTTAAATTTATAAATAGCTTAAGATACTTGGCTCCTTTTATATCTAAAGACTCGGAAATTTCAAATATACCCTTTAGACAATTCAATACTTCTTTAAAACTACTCATTTTCTGGCCAAAAATATTTCCGACTATCAAAGCACCATCAAAATTATTTATTATTCGGTTTGGAGGGTAAAAAGTTGCTCCGAACATAACAATAGAAGTAATAATTTTATTTTCGGGAAAGTATTCCCTTAAAATATAATCGGCCCGTAGGCCGTTTTGTGTGCTGAATGCGGTTGCTTTTTTTAGGTAAGCTAAATTATCTTGTACCATCTGTTCAAGATCGTTTATCTTGCTGGCAAAGATAGCTAAATCTACCTCTTCGTCTAATTTTGTATCGGCCTTTACGCGAATAATCTCATCCAACCCGCCCTTGCTGATGATTAAACCCTGCTGCTTAAAGACGTTTTTTTGATAATCGCGGACTATACCGGTTACATCTTTATCCTTACGGGAAAGATACCCCAAAAATAAACCACCAATCGCTCCACAACCTAAAACTGCTATCTTCATGCAAAAATACTATTCCTTAAGGTATTTTGAATAATCTAAACCGTGTCTGTTCAATAGCTTCTTCATCATATCTTTAAACGCCGGGGGGACTTCCTCAAAGAAAGCAAGCACTAAATCGTCAAGCTCTACACTATCCGAGCCCCTTTGTTCTGCCAGCTCAACCGCTTTCTCTTTAACTAAACGTTTAGCGATAGTGCGATGAAACTGCGGCAAGTCATTAGTTATCGCTTCATATTTTTTAAGACACTCTTCGTTCCACTTAATATCCATCTTGATCTCCCTATAAATTATCAACTACCTCAAAAGCTAAATCAGTCATCTTTAGCTCAGCTTGAAAAAAACGAAAGTCAGCGAACCCTAATTGGCCGGTAATTAAATTATCGGATACGGCCATAATCGAACCGATTTTTTTCTTATTAAGATTAGCTACGGTTACAAATGGCGAAGTTACCATATCTACTGCTATAGCTCCTTTAGCTATGTAAGAGTTAACAATATCTTTGGTTTCCCGAAATATAGCATCAGTAGTCCAGACCGGACCTTTATGTATTGTTCCGGCAACTTTAAAAACTTTTTCAATAGCATCATTAATATCCGGGCTAGTCTTAGGCACAAAATTATCATCAACATAATAACGCGTTGCACCATCTCCTCTTATTACTTCTGTAGTCAATACATAGTCTCCGATATTGATATCTTCGCGTAAAGCTCCACAGGAACCAAGCCGGATAAAAGTGTTAATTCCTCCGGCACAAAGTAATTCCGACACCAAAGCCGAATCCGGGGAGTAAAAACCGCCGTTACCAACAGTAATCTTTTTGCCTTTATAGGTACCGGTCCAGAAAGTATAGCCTAAAAAGGTAAAATTTTTAACGCTGTTTTCAAGGTGTTTAAGGCACATCTGGGCGCGGTGCTGTTGCCCACTTACCAAAGCAATATCCCCAAAATCACCCTTTTTAAATTGCAAGGAATAAAGCAGTTCTTGGGGATTCATATGGATTTCTCTTTGCATCATCATAAACCTCCGGTTTAGTTCGTAGTTATGAGTTCGTGGTTCAACTACGAACTCTGAACTAGTTTGAGCTTATCAACTTTTCCAGTTCTATTTCTAGGCAAATCTTTGACCACCTCAAAGTAGTGAGGAATCTTAAAATGAGCCAGGTGGATTTTTAAGAATTCCTTTAATTTCTGTTCGTCTAACTTTGCCTCTTCAGTAACGATAAAAGCCTTAGGTACTTCTCCTCTTAAGCTATCAGGGACGCCAACAACCGCTACCTCTTTTATCTTGGGGTATCGACGTATTTTTTCTTCTACTTCGGCTAAAAAAACTATTTCTCCGGCTACTTTTATCATTTCTTTTTTTCTGCCGACGATGTAAAAAAAACCTTGCCGGTCATAATAAGCAATATCGCCGGTTTTTAGCCATCTTTCCGGAGTCAAAACTTGCCGAGTTAATTCTTTTTCCTGGTAATATTCTTTCATTACTGCCCGACCCCTAACCCAAAGCTCGCCTCTTTCTTCAGGGCCTAAAGAATTTTCTTGCTCATTAACTATTTTTACTTCCATATCAGCAGTAAATTTGCCGATGCTAGAAATATTATCAGAATCCGGTGATAATAAAGTATTAGGGGCCGCGGTCTCGGTCATGCCCCAGCCGTTAGAAAGGCGGGCCCGAGGATAAGCTTTGTGGAATCTTTTGAGTAAAACTTCCGAAGATGGGGCGCCAAAGACAACGGCGTAACGTAAAGAAGACAAATCGAACTTATCGTATTCTTTCAAAGAAAGTATGGCCACATACATAGCTGGAACAATACAGAAAATAGTAACTTTATGGCTTTGAATGTTCTTAAGAAATTCTAAGGGCTGAAACCTCTCCATTAAAACTAAAGTGGAAGCGAAGTTAACCATCAGCAGAATATAATCCAAACCGCCGATATGAGAAAAAGGTACACCGCCGCAGAGAAAAACATCTTTAGCGGTAACCTTTAGAAAGTAATCTATTATTTGAGAAGGATTGTCTAAATGAGCATAGTCTAATAATACCCCCTTGGGATGACCGGTGGAACCAGAGGTATAAAATATCGCAGCGGCATCTTGCGGTTCTAACTTAACATAAGGGGTATCAGATTTATATTCCGAGATTATCTCGTCCCAAAAAGGGATCTCTTCTACTTTCTCTTTAGAAATGATAATAATATCTAAGCTTGGGCAACTGTCTTCGATTTGTGCCAGGTTTATCTCTTTTTTAGGTTGGGTAATTAAGACTTTGGCTTGGCTATGATTAATAAAATTAATTACCTCTTCTTGAGTTAGCATAAAATCTAAAGGCACTACCGTAAGGCCAATGCTAAAGCTGCCTAAAAAAGAAAATAAAGCTTGAGGATTGTTAGGAAGATATATTGCTATTCGCTCGCCTTTAGTCAGGCCGGCAGCTAAGAAATAGTTGGCTAACCTAAAAGTGATGTCCTTTACCTGCCAAAAATTAAATTGTTTATCTTCAAAAATAAGAGCGGTTTTTTGGCTATTTTTATCGGCCTGTTTTAGGAGTAAATCTTTAATATCCATAACTAAATATTAGTAAAATTTAAATAGTAAAATTTTACTATTTAACTAATTTTAGTCAAGATTTTTTTGGCCTTAAGCCAACTAGGGTTTCAAGATGAAGAGTATGCGGAAAGAAATCAAAAAGCTCAATAAAATCAAGGGTGTATTCTTCTTTAAAGCTCTCTAAATCAGTAAATAGGCTCTTAGGATTACAAGATGAATATAGCACACCTTTGGGTTTAAGCCTCAAAATCGCCCTTTTAACCTTATGGGAAAGGCCAGAACGAGGCGGATTTATAACTACACAATCGACTTTATCAAAAGGTTTAGCTTCGATATTAAGGAACCTTCTAACATCAGATGCAAAAAAAGAGATATTTTCGATATTATTTATTTTGGCGTTACATTCAGCCAACTTAACCATATCAGAACCAACTTCAACTCCCCAAACTTGTTTAGCCAAAGGCGCTAAGCATAAGCCGATAGAACCGGCTCCGCAGAAAAGATCCAAAACAGTTTGGTCTTTTCCTAAAGTAGCGTAGTGTTTTATCTTATCATAAAAATTAACCATCATTTTAGGGTTAACCTGATAAAAACTATCGATACTAACGTTAAACCAGATGTCAGCGATTTTTTCTTTAATAAATTCGTTACCGTAAATTAATTCTTTTCGATCGAATACTACCGCATCCGATAAAGAATCATTGATTATATGATAAATGGATTTAATTTTAGAATTAAGCTTTAAAGAAAGTAGCTCCTCTATTAATCTTTCTTTATCCAACTCTTCTTTACTACTAGTAACTAAGCCAACCATGATTTCGCCAGTAAATTTAGTTTCCCTAATAATCAAATTCCTTAAAAATCCTTGATGGTTATATTTG
Source organism: Candidatus Omnitrophota bacterium (assembly GCA_017994375.1). GTDB lineage: Bacteria > Omnitrophota > Gorgyraeia > Duberdicusellales > 4484-171 > JAGOLA01. Next base: position 12,892 of record JAGOLA010000003.1, read on the forward strand.
TTGTATACCGAATAATTCTTGTCTTTAACAAAAGACTTAACAGCTCCGATAATACTTCCTAAATCTAAAGAAAAAATAAGGCACTCCTCAATATTAACTACCTTAGCCTTTTCTTTCTTGCTATAAAGGCCGCAAGATGAATCTTCGGCAAAACTAAATTCCATTTTATTACGATAATACCAAGGTTCACCATAATTTATAGGCTTTATTGGAGTATTGATATTTAAGGAAGACAGCAATTCTTTGAGCTTGTCTTCTTTAAGCTCTAATTGTTTAGAGTAAGGAATATCTTGAAGGCAACAGCCTCCGCATTCATTAAAGTGTTTACATATTTTCATAATTTTAAGTTTTGCAGGTTTATACTAGGCAAAAAACAATTTTAGAGGAAAGCTTTGAGGTCAAAAAGCAAGGTATTTTGCCTCTCTAAGTTATTAATAGACTCTTTAATTGTTTTCGCTGGCTTTTCTTAATGGTAGTTAGAGGGTACCCTATAGTAATTACAGCTTCTAATTCTAAAAGCTTAGAAATTTTTAATAATTTTTTTATTGCTTTTCGTTGGTTTAAGATTTCTCCCAGCCAACAAGCGCCTAGATTTTGAGAGTGAAGATAAAGAAGCATGTTCTGGATACAAGCGCCTATAGCCATAAGGTCTTTTTCATAGTTATAAGAAGAATTTTTATCTATAAATACTAGAATAGCTTTATTGGAACTTTTGATAATATGACCGTAATTAGTAAATTTGGCGAGGGCATCCTTTTTTTCTTTCTCTAAGACCATAAACCGCCAGGGCTGGTTATTCAACCCCGAAGGCGCCCAACGTCCAGCTTCTAAGATATTTTCAATAATGTTTTTGGAAATAGCTTTTCTGGTAAATTTTCTTATCGACCGGCGATTTTTTATCAATTTCAAGATTTTATTTTTCATGTTTAAGCAGTTAGAAAATGCCTGTAATTATTTTCTATTTTTTGTTATTATAGACCATATATAATACAATACAAGTAGTTGTTACTAGTTTAGTTTTTGCCAGAATCAAAAATAAAAATGAATCTTAGGAAAGAAAAATTTTTTTGCTCTTTTAGCGGCGGTAAAGATTCTTGTCTTGCTCTCTATAAAGCAATACAACAGGATGCTAAACCTCAATATCTTCTAACCATGCTGGATGAGGTGGGTAAAAAATCCCGCTCTCATAGAATTCCTAAAAATATAATCGAACAACAGGCTAAGAGTTTAAAGATACCTGTAATCTTTCGTAGAGCTTCTTGGGATAGTTATGAAGAAGAATTTATTTCTGGTTTAGGAGAAATAAAACAAAAAGGTGTAGCTATTGGCGTGTTTGGGGATATCGATATCCAAGCGCATCAAGATTGGGTAGAGCGAGTTTGCAGAACTTGTGGAATCAAAGCCTACCAACCTCTCTGGCAAAAAAATCGCCAGGAATTACTCAATGAATTTATTAAATTAGGATTTAAGGCAAAAATAATTGTTTTAAAAGCCGATAAACTTAATAAAAGCTTCTTAGGAAGGGATATCGATTATAAAACTATGGCTGATTTAGGGGCCGCCGGGGTTGATCCTTCAGGAGAAGAAGGAGAATATCATACTATAGTTACTAATGGGCCGATATTTTCTTCGGAAGTTTTGATAAAAGAGGCGGGACGGACAAATCATGAAGGTTATTGGTTTTTGGAAATTACTTAGAACTTATTAACTATGCCCACCAATAGCCTAATTCTTGCAATACTCTCGGACTTTTTTGCCAATCAGCTAAAACTTTAACCCAAATATCTAAAAAAGATTTTTTATCGAGAATTTTTTCGATATCCAATCTAGCTGTCTGACCTATTTCTTTAAGTAAAGCTCCCCTTCGGCCGATAACTATTTTTTTCTGAGAATCCCGTTGGACATAAATATTGGCCTTTATATAAACTATCTTTTTTTTATCTTCGATTTCACTTACCTCCACTGCTAAAGTATGGGGTAATTCTTCTTTTAAAGTAAGGAAAAGTTTTTCTCTTATGATATCGGCTATGCGGAATTTAAGCGGAAAATCCGTAAGATAACCTTTATCGTAATAAGGGCAGGAGTAGGGTAAATTATCGATTAATAACTCTTTTAACTTATCAAGATTTTTTCCGGTTTTGGCCGAAAGCGGAAGGTAATATAACAATAAATCTTTCTTGGTCTTTTTATTTTCCCAAAAATTAATATAGTCGCTAATAAATTTATCGTTTAGATCAATTTTATTTAAAACCATAATAATTTTAATTTCCTGGTTAAGTAAAATATCCATCAGCTTTTCTTCTTCCGGCCCTAACTTTCTAGTAGCATCTACTACATAGATAATCAAATCACAACCATCCAAAGCTCTTTTAGCAATCGTGTTTAAATGTAAAGCTAACTTATCTTTAAAAGAGTGTATGCCGGGAGTATCTACAAAAACTAACTGGGTGTTTTTTAAGTTTAGAATACCTTTTATTTGATGGCGAGTTGTCTGTGGTACTGGTGAAATAATGCTGATTTTGTTTTTTAATAAGGCGTTAAGGAGTGTGGATTTACCGACATTGGGCCGGCCGATAATAGTAATAAACCCGGATTTAAAATTAGATTCTGGCATTATTTAAGTTAGCTCAAAACTACCAATAGTTGTTATTTTATTATTTTAAGTTTATTAAAGAATTTATCAAATCCTGGCAGCTTACGTATATTTTCTAAATCCGGATCCTTTAAGATATATTCAAATTCGTCATAGCCAAGCAAAACAGCTTTCTTTAGATAAACCATGGCCTCTTTAACTTCGCCTAATAAAGATAAGCTACAGGCTAAATTATAGTGAACTATCGGGTCTTCGGGCCGCAAATCGGCCAATTTTCTATCTACTGCTAAGCCCTCCCGATATAATCCTTTTTTAGTGTAAATATCGCCCAAAGAAATCAAAACTTCTACGAAATTCGGGCGTCCCTTAAGTAGATTCTCATAAAATCTCATCTCAAGAGGTTTGCGCCGCGAAACTCGGTTTAATTCTCTTTTTTCATCCACCGGCTTTCTCTAGAATAATTTCTTCGCGTAAATAATATATAGCTTCTTTAAGATAGTTTTTAAACTCTTGGTAGTCTTTAATATCTACGAATCTCTTCTTAATAATAAGCTCTTGGGAAAAATCAATGCTCTTAGGATTATCCGCATAAGAAATATTTAGTTTAAACCAAGGATTATCCAAAACCTTAGAAGAAGGTAAGTATTTAACTGCTAAATTATCGGGAAGAACAACTTTTACCTTAGCCTCTCTGGCATAAAAACCCTCAAAATCTATAGGATAATCCCTTTCTTCTTTACTGATTAGATTATAGTCCAAACCTAATTGGTCTAAAGGCGGTATAATCCGTAAATTTTTGGCTGGATTAAGAAATTTTTCGCTTACAAAATTATAAGTAAGTACCGGGTTGCTATCAAAATTATCGCGGTTTTCTATATTATAATCTACTAACCGGGAAAAAGGCGAGATCGAAGTCATTTTCGCCCGGATGTCCTCTTCGATGAGAGCGGGATGAGTATATTTTAAGTACCAGCGATAACCGGAAGCAAAAAAACCTTGAGAAACAACCGACCGAAAAATAGTGGCGTTTTCATCAGCATCAAGGTTAACATCCATGGTATATAAAACCTTATTTTCTTTGTTTTGAGTAGTCTTGGTTATAAGCCAATTATCGTCTAAGAACACTAGCACCGTTCTATCCTGGTCAGATAGCGGTATTTCTCCAAACGGCGTAGTTTCCGAAGTCGGATCCATAAAAATTAATTGACCTTCTAAATCTAGGGCGCAAATAGCGTGATTAAAACTTAGGGAAGGAAAATCGATATCTGTCGAATAGGTATCACGTGTAGGAATAAGCACTGGATAAGCTTTTAGGCCGGCGGCTTTAAACATAGCAACTAATAATATACTCTGGTCTTTACAATCGCCGTAACGATTTAATAATACTTCTTGGGCCGAATGCGGTTCGTAACCGCTGTCCCCGTATTCAATAGCCACATAACGAATATTTTTGGCTACATATTCGTAGATCTTTCTGGCTCTATCCAAATCACTCTTGGAATCTTTTGTTACCTCTTTTATCAATTCTTGGATATCATCAGTCGATTCCACTTTATCTAAATAAAGGGATTTCCACCACTTATAAATCTGGTCCCAAGACGAAAAACTAGAAATTAAAACTGCCGGATTAACTAAAGAGTCCGAGGGCATACTATATTCGGGAATAATTGACTTTATATTATTAAAATACCAACTATACACCTTTTTGTTTTTAATTTCTGAATTGGGCTCTAAGTTGATTCCTTCGGCATATTCTTGGTTGAAAAATTTAAATTTTACCTCTTTATCTTTAGGAACAATCAGCTCTAATTTGGCTTTAAATATCGGGGAACTTTCTCTTAAGCGGTAAATAAAGCTGAAATTATCTTTATCTACCAATTTTGACGAATAAATTTTAAGCTTATATTCGATGATAGCACCGACATCTACCGATGGCATAGAGATAATAAAAGCCCGGGAGTTACTATAGAGAGGAAAATTTAAATAACGGCTTACATCGCGGGTATCTTTTCGGCCGGCATAAACTACTTTCCCGTCAGCGGTAATCGTGCGGGCAAATTCTAATTCTACTCGTTCGTAAGTCGAGTCGTAGCCGATATCTATCTCGGCTAATTCCTTACCTCTTTCCTGTAAGACCTTTTCTACTACTTGTACCGTAGTTATAGAAGTATTATTAGAAGTTATTTCTATACTCTCATCGGCCAAAAGCACTGCGCTAGCATCATCTAACTGGCTTAAAAAATCAGTGGCTTCTTCAGCTAATTGCGATACCAAAACTGGAATAACATTTTGTTCTTGGCGAGTTTTGATAATTTCTAACCTGGCTTGAGCCTTTGTTTTATAGGGAGTCCCTACTTTATTATATATTTTTATAGCTTTAGGGAATAAGTTCTTTTCTTCCAAAACCTGTCCGTAAAGATATAAAAACTCCGAGTCTTCGGGCAAAGATTCTAACTGTTCTATTGCTTCAATAGCATAATCATAATCTTTTAGCCGGATTAAAGTCTTTATTAAAAATTCTTTGGCTTTAGGCGAATCGATATTTTCTAAAAGTTTTCTAGCTTTTTTATAGTCTTTAAAATTATAGTAAAAAAGCGCTAATTTTACCTTAAGGGCTAAATTTTGAGGGTTCTCGCGGATTAATTCTTCGTAGCGTTGGGTTAATTCATTATAATCTTGGCTAAATTTTTCTAAAGAAGAAGTCCTGTCTTGTTCCTGTTGTAAAGAACAGGAAAATAACGCCAAAATAAATAATAATCCTGTTAGTCTAAGCAATAATTTTAAGAACATCTTTTATAGGTTGGCCTCTATAAATACCGAGCTGCTTGGCCGCATAAGTAACAGAATGGGTCTTGGCTTTTAAAGCTTTTGCAATAGTAGAGACCTTAACTATTTTTACGGCAACTTCCTTAAATTTGTTAGCGGCGGTAAGATTTAAATATCCGCACATAATATACCCTTTGCTCCCCAGTAAAATAATAAGATTCTTATGGCTAAGTTTAATTAATATTGCCTGGATATATTTCTTACCTACTTTAATTTGGCGTGATTGCATCTTATTGGTTATTTTTTCTTAAAAATCGCTCTATACGCGATACTGCTTCTTTTAAGTTATCTAAAGAATTAGCGTAAGATATCCTTACGAAAGAATCAAATTCTTTTCCAAAAGCTTTTCCGGGAACAACAGCCACCTTCTCTTTAAAAAGAAGTTTTTTAGCAAAATCCAAAGAATTTAGGCCGGACTTAACTATTGAAGAAAAACAATAAAAAGCTCCCTGCGGATTGATAGTATCCAAGCCTAACCTATTTAGCTCTCTGACTATAAAATCTTTTCTCTGTTTATATTCAGCGACCATTTTTTTAACTTCTTTTTGGGTATACAAAGTTTCGCAAGCAGCAACTTGAGAAACAATCGAAGTGCAAAGTGCCGAATAAGAGTGTATTTTTGTCATCGCAGAAATAATTTCGGCATCAGCACAAACAAAGCCGACCCTAAAACCGGTCATAGCATATCCTTTAGAAAATCCGTTAAGTAAAATGGTTCTGGATTTAGCTTTTTTATCTAAAGAAGAAAAAGGCACATGCTGTTGATTATAAGTCAATTCTTCATAAATCTCATCGCTAATAATAGTTATCTTCTTTGACTTAAGTACTCTCCAAATAGCTTTAAGTTCAGTCCGGCTGTAAGTGACACCGGTAGGATTAGAAGGATAATTTAATATTATGGCTTTGGGATTATACCGTAGCAAATTTTCTAATTGCCGAAGATTGATCTTAAAACCTTCTTCTTTCTTGGTGATGAGGTATAGCACTTTTCCATTATTAATTTCGGTTAAAGCCGGATAAGCAACATAGTGAGGACTTACTACAATTACTTTATCCTTTGGCTCAGCAACCGCCCTTAATGCTAAATCTAAGCCTTCGCTTACCCCCGAAGTAATTAAAATCTGCTTCTGAGGGTCATAACTTAGCGAATGTTTATTTTTATAGTAAAGAGAAATATTCTGCCGTAAAACAAAAAGGCCGCTGTTGGAAGTATAAGAAGTAAGACCTTTCTCTAAAGCCGTAATAGCCTTTTCTCTTATTCTCCACGGAGTAATAAAATCCGGCTCGCCCACCCCTAAAGATATAACTTCAGGCATGCCTAAGACTAAATCAAAAAATTCTCTGATACCTGATGGAGGAACTTTTTTTATTTGTTTAGCAATCATAATTTTCGTCGTGCGTCATGCGTTATGCGTATTATGTTTTAACTCTAACGCTGTACGCAATACGCGGTACGCGTTACGTAATGTTAGTATGTAATTGGTAGACGGCTGTTTTTCCCTTTTTTTACTAAAATTACCCCGTCTTCTTTATATTTTTTGAGCATAAAATGAGTAGCTGTACCTCTTACCGAGCTTAAAGGAGCTAATTTTTCGGCCACAAAACCAGCTACGGTATGAATATCTTCGCCTTCTACTACTAATAATAAATCGTAGGTTCCGGAAAGAAGATAACAACTTTTTACCTCTTCAAACTGATAAATTCTTTCGGCAACTAAATCAAAACCCACATCTTTTTGAGGGCTTACTTTAACTTCGATCAAAGCTACCACTCCTTTTTCGCCTTTCAACTTGTCTTTATTGATAATGGTTTTATATTTAACAATTACTCCTTTTTTCTCATAATTCTTTATGACCTGACTAATCTCTTTCTGTTTTTTGCCGGTTAAGCGCTGTAAATCTTCTAAACTAGTTCTAGCATTATTTTCTAAAATTTCTAATATCTCTTCCATCGCTTTCCTCCCTGCCTGCCGGTAGACAAGCTTTTTCTAAGTTTTAGCTAAAAACTAATAGCTTCTTTTTTGCCTATAATACCATAGCTAGCTTGTTGCTGCAATCTCTTAAAAAGTCGTCATTTAAGGGCGTTTACCTCTAAAATACGGTTTAATTTTATCCTTAAAGTCTCAGTTTTAGACTTTTGATACAAAAGATAATAATATTTATTATCTTGAAGGATGCGTAAGGGAATTATATCTTCTTCTTCGATAGTATTATTAGGGGAAAAGAATCTTATCTTTAAAGTAGTTACTTTTTGGATAGCATCTTGTAATAGCGTTGTCTTTCTGTCCTCGGCCACTTTAAAAATGTCGTTGGCAAAACCGTATAAAGATAAGATTTGTCCTAGCTGGTTTACTTTTTTCTCTTTTAAAATATCTTGGAGTTTAAAAAAAACTCGGCATGCTAAATTCGCATCGTTTAGCGCCCGGTGTAAAATGCCTTCGATAGAAATATTAAAGTATTTAGCTGTGGTGGCTAAATCATAACGAGTTAACTTTAATATATCTCTAGCCATAGCAAGAATATCTATAGCTGGTAAGTCTAAAGGCGAATATTCTATTTTCTTTAATTGGTAATTAATAAATCCTAAATCAAAACTAATATTATAAGCGCATAGCACCGAGTCAGCCAAAAAAGCAATAAGCTTAGTAGCTATATCCTTAAAATAAGGAGCGTTTTTTAAATCTTCGTCCGATATTTTATGGACTTGATAAGCTTCTTTAGGCACGGGTTTACCGGGATTCACTAAAGAATGAAATTTTCCGATAACCTTTCTGTTTTTAATTTTAAAAGCCCCTATTTCACAAATAGCGTCGCCGGTAATAACATCTAAACCGGTAGTCTCTAAATCAATAAAGACTAAATCATATTCTTCAATATCTTTAAATAAATCCATAGAATAACTTAGCTTACTATTTTAAGTACAATCTTCCTTTGCCGGGGGCGAGTATCGAAATCTATTAAAACTACCTGCTGCCAAGTGCCTAAATCTAACTTACCCGAAGTCACCGAAACAAAAAAATTAGTCTTGATAAAAGCACTTCTTAGATGGGAGTGGCCATTATCATCCGACCAAGTAAAGTTGTGGCTATAATCTTTACGATAAGGAATAATCTCTTCGATAATTTTTTTAAAGTCTTTTACTAAACCCGGCTCATACTCCAAAGTAGTGAGGGCTGCAGTCGAACCAATAACTGATAAAAAAATAACGCCATCGACTATTTCTTCTTTCCTTACAATATCATTTAAATGAGAAGTAATATCAATGATATCGCCGTTTCCTTTGGTATTTACTTTTATGGAGGCAGTTAACATAACTGGGGCTGTTAATGTATCGTACTTCCTTGCGGTATCTCCTTGTCCGGCATTAAGAGTCCTAAATCATCTTTACCTTGAGCTGCTAATAACATTGCTTCGGATAAAGCTCCTCTTATGTTCTTAGGCTCTAAGTTTGCCAAAACAACTACCAATTTATTTATCAAACTATCTGTTGAATAAAAAGGTCTTATTCCGGCTACCACCTGGACGACTTTCTCGCCGATATCTACTTTTAAGAGATAAAGCTTTTCGGCATCAGGATGGACTTCTACTTCTAAAATTCTGCCTATTCTTAAATCCAGCTTCAAAAAATCATCAAAATTAATCATTTATCTTCTCCTTTAATGAGGCCATGACTTACGGAACGAGTTTTATGGGTGAACGTAAGTCATATGGCCGAATTATTTTACCAAGTGCCATAATTAAAGCAAATAGTTTATTTGCTCCTTAAATACTCTTGACTAAAGGGGTTATAGCAAAAGAAGGCTTTTTTAATTAATTAAGGCGATATCTTTAAGTATTATCCAAAGTAATATGATAATAATTACTGCCGAAGTGATATAGAAGTCGTTAAAATAAAAAAATTCTTTTATCCGCGCTAAACGATGATGCTGTTTATCGGGAAGATTATACTTTTTCTTGATAGCCGGTTTAACTTTTGATAGGTCTTCGCGCTTAAATCTTAAGAATTCTCCGGCTACTCTGAAATGAGGAATTAAATTAGCATCTGCTAATTGAATTATCTCCTTCTCCGAGATACCCAATATTCTGGAAGCCTCTCTAGTAACGAGGAGTTTTTCTCGCATCTTTAAAAAGCTTATTCTTATTTACTAACCTATATAGCTCTTTGGGCCAACCAATCTTCTACTTGTTTGCGGTTAAATAATAACCTGGTGCCTTCTCTTTCGGTAGGTATTTTACCGTCATCTACCCACTCCATAATTTTATTCTTTTCAATGGAAAGATAATCAGAAAGCTCTTCTAAAGATATTTTATCTTCAAACATTTTACACTTTCCTTTAAAAACAGCACCTTCTTCGATAGAGAGCTTCGGTGTTTCGATATCGCCAACTACTTGAGCGGTAGCGGTAAACCGTAAAGCTTCGGTTGCTCTTATCTTACCTTTAACAACTCCTGAAATAGTTATATCTTCACCACAGATATCTGCTGTCACCTCGGCATCTTTACCTACTGTTAATTGGCCTTTGGTAAACAAACTGCCTTCGAATCTTCCATTTATTCGTAAATTCACCGCATCAGAAAAAGTCAAATTTCCTTGCATAGCTGCGGTAACATCAAGAATTTTTTCTTCTTCTTTTCGTCTTGCCATTTTTGTCACCTCCTCTCTATAAAATATTTAGTTTCGTTACTGTTTTTCTATTTTTCTCTCCACCTTTTTTAATAAAGAGAGAACAAAATAAGAAATCGCTGTAGTTATTAAAGCAGCACTAAGATAGCCGCAACCTACTGCTAAACCAATAGCTGAACTAACCCAAATGCTAGCTGCCGTAGTCAAACCGTGAATGCCTTCGGTGCTTCTTATAATTGTTCCTGCTCCTAAAAACCCGATACCAGTTACTACACCGGCGGCGAGACGAACCGGATCAAGAGAAGATTTATTTTGATAGGCATCGTAAATATAAAGAGAAGTCAACATAATTAAAGCCGATCCTACGCAAACCAAAATATGCGTACGTAAGCCGGCACCACCGCCTTTTCTTTGCCGTTCTAAGCCAATGATGCTGCCCAAGGCAAAGGCTAAAATAAGTCTTACAAAAGTAGAATAAAAATTGACCATTTAATTAGCTTGTGCCTCCAAATTTAAATTACTCTGTATGCCAATCTTATTATACAGATAAAATCCTAATCCAGCAACCATAGCGGCATTATCTGTAGAATATTTAAAAGGAGCGATAGCAAAATCTAAATCTTTTGTCTTTAAATCCCTAAAGCGTTTCCGCAAATAGCTGTTAGCTATTACTCCTCCGCCGCAAACAATGCGCTTAATCTTAGTCTTTTCTTTAGCTTCTAAAATTGTCTCAATAATTGTTTCTAAGGCTGCGTATTGAAAAGAAGATAACAGCTGCTGACGTAATTTCGAATCAAATAATCCTCTCTTCTCCATCTCCTTCTTCTTATAGATAAGCGCGGTTTTAATCCCACTAAAGCTCAAATCTAAACCTATTTTACCACATTTGAAAGAAAAATCTTTTTTATATTTAGGATTAAATATTTTATCGATTATCGGCCCGCCGGGATAGCCCAAGCCATAAGCTTTAGCAATTTTATCAAAAACTTCTCCGCAGGCATCGTCGCGGCTGGAGCCTAAAATCTTTACGCGGTTAAAATCTTGAACTTGGTAAAGCTCGGTATGGCCTCCGGAAATAACTGCTCCCAAAAAAGGAAATTTCAACTTTTGAGGTTGGTCTAAAAACGGCGCAAAAAGATGGGCATAAAGGTGATTAATACCGATAAAAGGTTTGTTAAGAGCCAACGACAACGCTTTAGCAAAATTAAGGCCTACTACTAACGCGCCAATTAAACCCGGCTTATGAGTAACGGCAATTAAATCTATCTTGTTCAGAGGAAGTTTGGCTTTCTTTAAAGCTGCCAGCAATACCTTATCGATATTTTTAAGATGGGCACGGTTAGCTATTTCGGGGATAACGCCGCCGTATTTTTTATGTTTTTTCAAAGAAGATATCGTAATGTTAGAAAGAACTTTATAATTTTTTAGAACGGCACAAGAAGTTTCGTCGCAAGAAGTTTCTATGCCTAAAGTATACACTTTTTCTCCTAAAATAAAAGGTAAACTATTGCGCTTGAGACTCTTTTCCGTTACTAGACAATACTAATAAGCCTCTTATTAAATCTAACGCTCTAATAATTTGATAATCCTTCTGGTAATCGAACTCTTCGCTTCTTTCTTCTTTTAATTCTTCAAAAATATCTTTTTTTGCTTCTTCGTTTATCAGCTTACTTACAATGATATCCGGTTCAATGCCTTTTTCATGAATGCTAGTACCATTGGGGGTATAGTATTTGGAAGTAGTAAGGCGCAAAGCCGAGCCATCGGACAAAGGAACTATAGTCTGCACCGAACCTTTGCCAAAGGTCTTTTCTCCCAAAAGGATAGCCCGATTATTTTCTCGTAATGCCGCGGCCAGAATTTCGCTGCCGGAAGCACTGCCTTTATTTATTAAAACTACAATCGGCATATCTAAATATTTTTTTTCTAAAGGTTGAGATTTGTATACTTTTTCTGGTTCATTCCGTGATTTAGTGGAAACTATAGCTTCTTCATCCTTAGTAAAACGACTAGCGATATCTACTGCTGAACTTAAAAGACCACCGGGGTTATTTCTTACATCGACTATCAAAGCTTTCAAGCCATCTTTCTCTAATTTAGCTAAGGCTTTATCCAAATCAACGGCGGTATTTTCTCGAAACTCCGCTATTCTCACATAACCGATATTATCTTCTAAAATAATCGCTCTTTTTATATCTTTTATATTAATTACATCTCTAGTCAAAGTTATATCTTCTAAGTTTTTGCTTTCTTCTTTTAAAATGGTTAAAGTCACTTTTGTCCCCGGCTTACCCCGCATTTTCTTGACGGCATCATTAAGAGTAATATCTTTTGTTAATTCTCCGTCTATTTTGATTATCATATCGCCGGCTTTAATTCCGGCATTCCAAGCCGGTGTATCTTCTATGGGAGAAACGACTGTAAGAAGGCCTTCTTTTATGGTTATTTCAATGCCTAAGCCCCCGAATTTTCCACCGGTCTCTACTAGAAGATTTCTATAATCATCCGGTTTCAAAAACTGGCTGTAAGAATCTAAAGAAATAAGCATTCCCTCCATGGCACCATAAATTAAATCCTGGGCTGACTTATCTTCGACATATTCTTTTTCGATAACGGCTAATCCTTCCGAGAATATCTCTAGCTCTTTATATAGTTCATCTTTCTCTTTTCCAAAACTAAAACCCATTTTATAAGAAAATATAATGGCCCATAAGGCTATTAATAAAAGTAAAATCCTCTTTTTCATTGGCTTAACCTCCTCTCCAATATGCTTTTTGCTATTTTGGGATTAGCTTTACCTTTGGTTTTTTTCATTACCTGTCCTAGTAAAAATTGGATAGCTATGCTTTTACCCTCTCGGTATTCTTGCACCGGCTTAGGATTTTCTTTAATAATCTCATCGATGAAGTACTCTAGCTCATCTTCTTTAGATAATTGCGTCAGCTTTTCTCTCTCGATAATATCGTTAATGTCATCGTTGGTGGTAATACAAAGAGAGAGAACTTTTTTAGCCGTTAAATTATTTAGCTTTCCTTCGGAAAAATATCTTATTAATGTAGAGAAATTTTGAGGAGATATTTTTACCGAGTTATAATCACCGGATAAACTGTTTATCTGTTCCAAAAAAGGACCAATAAGCCAATTAGATACTTCTTTAGCTTTAGGATAAATATTTATTATCTTTTCAAAAAAACCAGCTAACCAATAATTATTTATAAGTATATCAACTTCTTTTTTATCTAAATCGGGATAATTATTTAGATATCTTTTACCGCGTTCCAGCGGTAATTCACCCACCTGGTTTTTTTGTTGCTCGATGAGTCCATCCGATATTGAAAAATTTAAAAGATCTGGTTCGGGAAAATAACGGTAATCATGAGCTTCTTCCTTGCTGCGCATAGCTAAAGTCTTAAGTTTTTCGGCATCCCATAATCTGGTATCTTGCTTTATAGTCTCTCCTTTGGTTAAAAGCTCTCTCTGCCTTCCGGTTTCAAATTCCAAAGCGGTCCTGACACCTTTAAAAGTATTCATATTTTTTAATTCTACCTTAGTTCCTAATTTGGTAGCACCGGATTTTTTTAAAGATATATTGGCGTCGCAACGTAAAGAGCCCTTTTCCATATCGCAATCAGAAGCATCGATATATTGAAGAATTAATTTTAACTGTCCTAAATAGTTAAAAGCTTCTTGGGGACTGCTGATATCGGGTTCGGATACTATCTCTAATAAAGGTATGCCGGTCCGATTAAAATCTACCAAGGAATATTGGTTTTGGTGTATTAACTTTCCGGCATCTTCCTCTAAATGCACTCTGTTAATTCTTATTCTTCGGCCGGATTCTAACTCTAAATAACCATCCTTTCCTAAAGGCATTTGATATTGAGAAATTTGATAATTTTTAGGCAAATCCGGATAAAAATAATTTTTTCGTTCAAAATATATCTCTTTATTAATTTTGCAATTAAGGGCTAGACAAACTCGTACTGCTAATTCCAAAACTCTTTTATTAAGTACCGGCAAAACTCCGGGATAGCCGCAACAAACCGGGCAAATATTGTTATTAGCAGGGCTATCGAAATTCGTAGAGCAAGTACAAAAAATCTTAGCTTCTGTCTTTAGTTGGGTATGAACTTCTAAACCGATAACGACTTCAAAGCTTTCCATTTTTTAATATTATTGACAATACCTATCCTGTTTTATCCGCCAGGGACGGTATTTTTCTATGAAAATCAGTAACTTGTTGATAATACGAACCTAATTTTATTAGAGTGAGCTCATCAAATTCTTTTCCTATTAACTGCGCTCCAATCGGTAAATTCTCTTTAGTAAACCCACAAGGAAAAGATACTGCCGGTAGACCAGCTAAATTAGCCGAAATAGTATAAATATCCGATAAATACATACTTAAAGGATCACTTGCCTTCTCACCAATCTTAAAAGCCGCGGTAGGAGAGGTGGGGGTGAGGATAAGGTCTACTTCTTTAAAAGCCTGTTCAAAATCTCTCTTTATCAAGCTTCTACTTTTAAGCGCTCTTAGATAATAAGCCTCATAATATCCGCTGGAAAGACTATAGGTACCTAAAAAAATTCTTCTTTTAGCTTCGCTGCCAAATCCTTTTTGCCGGGTTTCTTTATAGAGTTCATTAAGATTATCATTATAAACTTGCAAACCGTATTTGATACCGTCAAACCTCTGTAAATTAGAACTAGCCTCGGAAGAAGCGATTATATAATAAGTAGCTACAGCATATTCGGTGTGGGGCAGGCTTACTTCTATAAATTTAATTTTTTTCTTCTTAAAAATAGCTATTAATCCTTCAATTGCTTCTCTTATCTCGTTATTTAAGCCTTCGCCAAAATACTCTTTAGGAATGCCTACCTTAAGGTTATCGATACTACCTTGTAAACCTTTAGTGAAATCCGGCACTTCTTCGTAAGCCGAAGTAGAATCCTGCTCATCGAAACCGCAAATTATATTTAAAAGGTGGGCACAGTCGATGAAATTAGTGGTTATCGGACCGATTTGATCTAAGCTGGAACCAAAAGCGACTAAACCATAACGAGAAACTCTACCGTAGGTAGGTTTCATTCCGACTACTCCGCAGAAACAACACGGTTGCCGTATTGAACCGCCGGTATCCGAACCTAAAGCAAAAGGTACTAAGCGGGCAGCTACGGCAGCGGCCGAACCACCACTTGAACCGCCGGCAACACAAGAGGTATCCCAAGGATTTTTAGTAACCCCGTAACACGAATTTTCGGTAGAAGAACCAAAGGCAAATTCATCCATATTAGTAGTGCCAAAGATTCTTAATCCGGATTTCTTCAAGCGTTTTGTTACCGTGGCGTCATAAACCGAGATATGAGAGGATAAAATTTTAGAAGCACAGGTAATCTTTTTACCTTTTATACAGATATTATCTTTTATAGCTATTGGCAATCCGGCATATAAAGATTTTCCTTCTAAATCGGACTGTTCATATATCTGGACAAAACTATTCAACAAAGGGTCGATTTTTTTTGCTCTTTCTTTAAAAAAAGAATATACTTTCTGCTCATCCATACTTTTGGTTTTTATTTTATCGGCTAGCTCTAAACCAGTAAGGTTAATTATCTGTTCCATTTTAAAATCTTTAGGGTTCATTCTATAACTTTCGGTACTTTAAAGTAATTTTTCTCTCGCTGCGGAGAATTACTCAAAATATCCTCTTTAAAAATCGAAGGGCTGGCCTTATCTTCCCTAAGGATATTTCTGTGAATATGCGTACCTCGCATTGGTTCTATACCTTCAACTTTTAAGTTTTTTAACTTATCGATATACTCGATGATCTTAGATAATTGAGTAGCTAAATAATTTTTTTCCTCTTCGGTTATTTTGATTCTGGCTAAATTGGCCACATACTCTACTGTTTTTTTATCTACCATAAAACTCCACTTTAAAAAATAATTCTGTTAAATCTACCTTTAATTTTTAAATTCCAATAGATTTTATACATTAATTATGGGGGCGCAATTTGCTGCTAAAAAGAGTGAGCTCTAAGAATGTCTGTAGGCGGCGTGAGCGGCTAGGATGCCTTAATTTTTTCAAAGCTTTAGCTTCGATTTGCCTTATTCTCTCGCGAGTTACTTTAAAAATTGCGCCTACTTCTTCCAGAGTTTTTGGGCCTCCGTCTCCTAAACCAAATCTTAGAGTAAGAATGTTTTTTTCTCTTTCGGTCAAACTGGTCATGGCTTGTCCTAACTCTTCTTTCAACATTGAGAATACCGTTGCGTTAGCCGGAGATACCGCTTTTTTATCTTCAATAAAATCACCGAAAGAAGTATCGCCGTCGTCCCCTATCGGCGTATGTATAGAAATCGGCTGCTGGGATACTTTAATGATGTCTTTTATTTTAGAAACCGGCAGTTTTAACTCTTTGGATAACTCTTCGGGAGCCGGCTCCTTACCTTTCTCTTGGATAAAAAGCCGCGAAATCCTAATTATCTTATTAATAGTCTCGGTCATATGAACGGGTATCCTAATTGTCCTGGCCTGATCAGCTATAGCCCTAGTGATAGCTTGTCTTATCCACCAAGTAGCGTAAGTAGAAAATTTATATCCCCGTTTATATTCAAATTTTTCTACGGCCTTAATAAGACCGATATTTCCTTCTTGAATTAAATCTAAAAAAGAAAGACCTCTGTTTACATACTTTTTAGCTATACTAACTACTAAACGTAAATTTGCTTCTACCAAGGCTTTTTTAGCATGATTATAAAGCCGGCTCTTTTCTAATATAGCCCTCATTCTATCTTTAGCTTCTTCCTGGCCAAAGCCGATTCTTTTTAGCAACTTTTTTCTTTCTCGGTTTAAATTATCCTTTTCTTTGCGTTTGCTTTTCGAATTCCCTTTGATATTATTTATTCTTCTTTTGATCTTCTCGGCCTGTCGAACAATATCCTGAATCTTACGGATTATTTCTTCGACTATTCCGATAGTGAAATTAAATTCGCTAAGAACCTTTTTTTGGCTTTCTATTTTTGTTGTTCTAGAAAGTTTCCCGTAAAGCTTTCTCAGTCTTTCAATTTCTTTATCTCGGCTTTTTATCTCTCCTTTAACAAAATCATCGGGATTAAGTTGCCCTTTGATCAACTGCTTAGTTATATCAATAAAAGTATTTCGTGCGATAACTGCCGAAAAAACTTCATCGCGTAATACTTCTTCAGTATCTTCTATTTTTTTAGCCAATCTTATTTCTTCATCCCTAGAAAGCAACGGTATCTGGCCCATTTGCTTAAGGTACATTTTAACCGGGTCATCTACCGGCTGAGACGTCGAAGCTATCGTCTTTCTTCTTTCCTTCTCCCACTCTACTACCTCTTTAGCTTCTAAAACATGGATATCTTCGCTATCAAGACATTCTAAAACATTGTCTAACTCTTTGACGTTTATTATGTCTTCGGAAATAAAATGGTTTATCTCATCATAGGTAAGATAACCTTTTTTCTTCCCTAAACTGATTAATTGATCGATACTCCTTTCTAATAACTTCTTTTTAACCATTTCTTACCTCTTTATCTATTTTCCCATATTCACTTAATAGCTCTGCTAATATTTTCTTATCACCCTTAGTCTCAGCGTCTTTAATCTGACTTTTTAGTTTTCTTTTCAGCTGGATAATTCCTTTTTTTCTTAATTTAAGCAGGCTTTCTTTAAAAAGATTTTTGTCTAAAGGAATGTCATCGTCCATCAATATTTTAGATACAAAATTATTTACTTCTTTATCATCGATTATGCTTAACAACCTTTGGGACGGATTACTTACCTGACTAGAATAGTTGTCAAAAAAGAAAGATATGGTTTTTTGAGCCAAATGTGAACTAAAATACTCTTCTTTTAAATTTTTTCTCATGACATTGAAAGCCTTAGAGTTAGTAAGCATAAATTTAAGAAGGATCTTTTCGGTAAGAGGTAAGGGCTCTTTGTCGATAGTTAAACTGCTTGAAGTTATATTTTCGGCCGCAGGAATCCGCCGACGATAGTCCTTATCTTTAGAAAAAACCCTTTGAAATTCGGCAATAACAACTTCTTCTTTTATTTTTAAAGCAAGAGAGAGCTTCCTGATATATTCGTGTTTTTGAACTTCGCTATCTAGTTTGTTTATACTAATCAGCATCTCATTAGCTATCTTGCTTTTACCGTCTATACTGTTAATATCGTATCTGGTACTTAAATTTTTTAACTTATAATCAAAAAAATCTTGCCGTTGTTCTAAAATTTGTCGGAAATATTCTTTGCCTTTTTGCCTAATTAAAGAATCCGGATCATGCCCTTTGGGCAAGTTCATAACTTCTACTTTTAAACCGTTCTCTAACAATAAATCTAAAGACCTTAAGGTTGCTGCTTGCCCAGCCGAATCAGAATCGTAAGCTAAGATTACCCTGGAAGTATATCTTTTGATTAAACTAATTTGCTCATAAGTTAAAGCCGTGCCTAAGGAAGCTACAATATTAGTTATCCCGCTAATAAAAGGCATTATCATATCCAGGTATCCCTCGACGACAATAACCGAGTCGGACTTTACTATTTCTTCTTTAGAAAAATTTAGGCCGAATAAATGATCTCTTTTGCTATAAAGAGGGTTTTCTAAAGAATTTATATATTTAGGCGCTCCAGTTATATCCCGGTATATTCTGGCACCGAAACCAATAACCCGCGAGCGAATATCTACTATAGGGAAAATTATTCTTTCTTGGAATAAGTCGCGATATCTACCGGCGCTGGAGGTAATTAAAGAAGCTTTTTCCAAGATTTCTAAGGTAAAACCGTTCTTTCTCAAATAATTCAATAACTGGCTGCCAGCCGGAGCATAACCAATAAGAAACTTATCGATAGCACTAATTTCAATACCCCGTTTATTTAGATAGGTGATTACGGCTTTATAATTTGTCTCGTCTTTTAGATTATGATGGTAAAAATCAGCAGCTTTTTTTGTAGCTTCATAAAGAGTATCTTTTAACTTAAAAGACTCTCCTTTCTGATAGGGAATTACCAAGCCTAATCTTTTAGCCAAGATTTCTATAGCTTCCGGAAAACTAACTTTTTCTATAAGAGTTAAAAACTGTATCACTCCTCCGCCTTGATTACAACCGAAACAATGGAAAATCTGCTTTTGAGGGCTGACGATGAAAGAAGCGGTTTTTTCGCCGTGGAAAGGACAAAGAGCCTTAAAATTACGGCCGGCTTTTTTCAAAGGGATATAATTAGAGATTACCTCTACAATATCTGTTTTGGTTTGCACTTCTTCTATAAACGACTGCGGTATCATGGTAATTTTGTTTTAAAAATAGAAATGAGTTGATTTTACCGTCATTTTTTACGCTGGAATCTTTTAAAACCCGAGAATTCAAAGATGTTTAATTTTTCTTTTTTCTCCAGAAAATCCAGCATAATGTTTAGACCAATAGTATCAGAGGCTATATGTGAAGCAAAAATTACGCTAATGTTAAATTCTCTACATTTTTTTACGTGCTCTTCGGATTGATGCATAGCGATGATAGTATCTACACCGCAAGAGGCAAGTTCTTTATAGATATTTTGCGGGCCTTCGGTGCCGCCGGTAAACTCTAAATGGATATTTTTACAACGAGAATTATTGTTTCCGATTACTATCTTAGGAGGATTATTATTTTTAGCGGCTTCTTTATATTCGGGAACAGCTAATAAGATGTCCATTATTTCCCCTAAAGTCGAAGGTTTAACCTTATCGATAGTTTTTCTTAGATAAGAATACGCCAAATTATCACAAGGAGTATGCATACATAAAAAATTCATATTCAGTAAGCGTGCGGCATCAATTGTTCTTAAATGGTTGGCGGCACTTACTCTTCGCTCTACTTCTTTCTTGCGTTCATTAAGGAGGTTTTCGGAGATACTCAAAGATACGCCTTCTTTAGCAAAGACATCTACCTGTAAATCCATCACCTCATAAAAATTAGCATAAGCCCGGCCTTGGGGGTGGTGGGAAACTACCAAATCGATCTTTTTACCATTTTCTTTTAATTTATCCGCTAAAAGAAATTCGGCCACATCTACGTCTATTCCTACAATTATTGATTTTATATTACTTTGAGGATCTCCCCAGAGAATGCGGGTATCAGCAAAAGGATTAGATAAAACTTCCTTATCAAAGTATTCTTTTTCTTCTTTAGCTAATTTATCATACTCTTTTCTTCTTTTTTTAAGAATGTCGGCGATAACTTTACGTTCACGGACATCAGCTTCTATACCTCTTTCGACAACTTCTTGATAAAAACTGCTTAACTTCATCTACTACTCCTTTTTAAAAGCCTTTAATCTAAAAACCCTTTAGGGAGATTGGCAATAATCAACTACGTCATTATTTATCTCTAATTTGGTCAAAGCAATCTTATTATAAATATTAGCTAAAATTAAATAAGTTTTTGGAGAAATATTTTTTAATATTTTATAAGATAAGGCCTGGGAAATATTCTTGGTATCGAAAGGAGCTAAACATATCATAAATATAAGAGTGCTTGATACTAAAGTAGCTCTGGCTATCCCAATAAAAAAAGCCAGCCAGCTTTCAGCAGGAGAAACGTTATCTTCACTTTTATTGCCTTTAAAAACCAGTCTGGTTATTTTAAAAATCGATATTATGAGCATCCGTAAAAAAACAAACACTACTCCTGTGGCTAAAAGTATCGCCAAAAAAGAAATAGAATAAATATTCTCTGAACTTATAAAAGGAAGACTCTTAGCTATCTTCTCTCCCCCAAAGGAATAGTATTGAAAGGCAAAAATAATCCCAACCAGTATCCCTATCAACTTAAAACTTTCTGATAAGACCTTGCGGGATAGAGCTATATATATAATCCTTAAATAGATAATTAAAAAGATTATATCTATTAGATGAACTTTGGAAAGTATTCCCATTTAGAATTTACCTTAGTATATAGCATATCTAGCCCAAATTGTCAACCCTTTGGGCTAGCGCTAAAGTAAGCTTTATAGGCCTTTTTTTCTAGATTTTTTAAACCTCAAAACCTTTGATTAACTAGCAAAAAACAGTCGTAACTCCCTAAAATATATTGCTTTTTAATTATCTCTATGTTAGACTAAAAAAAATGAAAAAAGTTTTTTTGGTATTTTTTCTTCTTTTTTTAACTTTCCCCTATCCTAGCTATCCCCAAACTAAGATAAAAGTCCTAAACATAAGCGGTGATATCATCAGCCCGGTAACATTAGAATACTTAAAAGAAGGCTTAAATGCCTCTAGAGAAGAAGAATCTTTGCTTATTATTGCTATTGACACTCCGGGAGGGCTTCTTAAATCTACCGAAGAAATAGTAAAGTTGATTTTGAATTCGCCGACGCCTATCATTACCTATATTTATCCTAAAGGTGCACGGGCAGCTTCAGCCGGCGTATTTATCGGCTATTCTTCTCATATCTTAGTTATGGGGCCATCTACACATATCGGTGCTGCCCACCCTATTGTCGGACTAGGAAGCTGGGGTAATTTAGACCCTAAAATCCAAGAAAAAATTACCAACGATACTTTGGCTTGGGCCAAAAATATCGCCGAAACCCGTAAAAAACCTTTTTCTTTTTTAAAAAACGCTATTGAAGAAAGTCTCTCAATAACAGAAACCGAAGCTTTAGAGAAAGGGGTATGCGATTTTATAGCCGAGGATATCGAGGACCTTATTAAAAAAATAGACGGCTTAACTGTAGAAACTTCTAAAGGGCGAAAAAAAATTACAACTCAAAGTTACTCTCTTCAAACAATCGACCTTAACAAGAGAAATAAAATTCTAAATGCCTTAATAGATCCTAATATTGCTTATTTATTATTAACTCTGGGATTTTTGGGTTTAATCTTTGAAGTTACGCATCCCGGGTTTGGTTTCCCCGGTATTGCCGGAACAATCTGCCTTATTTTAGCTTTTTATGCTCTTAGTATTTTACCGGTTAATTATGCTGGTATCGTGTTGATAATTTTAGGTTTAATATTCTTCATAACCGAGGCTTTTACCCCTACTTTCGGTTTATTCGCTTTAGGAGGCGCTGTCTCTTTTTTCTTCGGTTCAATAATGCTTTTTAATCAGCCTAAATTTATTAGCGTTTCGTTAAAACTAATTATTCCTCTTATTATATCCTTAGGAGTTTTTAGCCTTTTTATATTAAGCAAAGTTATAGCTATAATGCGCCAGAAGCCAAGCACCGGGAAAGAAGCTTTAGCAGGTAAAATAGGCGAGGCCCTGACAAAAATAACTGCCGAAAAAACCGGTAAAGTACTTTTAGAAGGCAGTATCTGGAAGGCTAAAACCGAAGATAACATAAATAAAGGAGACGAAGTCTTAGTAATGAAATCAAAGGGTCTTACCTTATATGTGAAATCCGCCGATAGAAAAGGAGGTTGAATATGTTTACAGTATTTCTGCCTTTAGTAGTTATTTATATTATTTCCTGCATAAAAATTGTTAGAGAATACGAAAGGGTAGTAATCTTTCGGTTGGGTAGAGTGTTAAAAGAACCCAAAGGTCCTGGTGTATTCTTTGTTTTAAGGCCAATTGACGAAATAAGAAAAGTAGATTTACGAACTGTTACTCTTGATGTCCATCCTCAAAAAATTATTACTAAAGATAATGTTTCAGTCGAAGTTAATGCTGTGGTTTATTACCGGGTGATGGATCCGATCAAAGCAATAATAGAAGTTGAAAACTATGAGTATGCTACCAGCCAAATATCTCAAACTACTTTAAGAAGCGTGGTCGGCCAATCGGATTTAGATGACCTTCTCTCTAACCGTGACAAAATAAACAACTCTCTACAAGAGATTATTGATAACCAAACTGACCCTTGGGGAATTAAAGTCTCGGTAGTAGAAGTAAAAGACGTTAACCTTGACGAAGAGATGAGAAGAGCTATGGCCCGCCAGGCCGAAGCCGAACGCGAACGAAGAGCAAAAGTAATCTCAGCTGAAGGCGAAGCCCAAGCTGCCAGTAAATTAAAAGAGGCGGCCATGGTCATAGAAGATCACCCTATGGCTCTCCAGATGAGGTATCTACAATCTATGGTTGAAATATCTTCAGATAAATCAACTACAATAATTGTGCCTCTTCCGCTGGAATTCTTTAAAGTCTTTTTGGAAAAAAAGCAAAAGTAAAATAATTTTTAAGACACCCGATAATATAGCCGATGAGAATCCAAGATTTTACTATCGCCTTTAGCCAGCAGGAACAAGAAGAAGCTATAAAGGAAATTTCTTTAAAAATAAAGTTACTTTTCCCTAAAGAGATAAAGTATTTAATTCTTTTATATACTCCGCAATACCATCCCGCTAATATTCTTAAAACTGTCCGTTTAACTCTTAAGCCTAACCAAATTTTAGGGATACAATCCCCTCTGTTGATATTCGAAGGAAATATTATCTCTAAAGGAATAGTAGCCTGCTGTCTGAATAAAGAATCTTTGGATATAAAGAGCTCCTTTTTGGCAAGTAAACAAACCAAAGATATTGCGGCAATATTAAATACTTTTTTTAAAGAGCTAAGAGGTAAAAAATACCACTTCTTTTCTTTTGTATCAGCCAATATCGAACTTTTATCTTATTTAAAAGAAATGAAATTATCTTTAGGTAAAATATTCAATTTTTCAGGAGCTGGCTATACCAAACGATACTCTTCTTATAATACTTATATCGTAGATAACAATGTGAACGATTTTTCGGTTAATTTTGCCATAAGAGGGGCGCAAATAGATTTTATTCGTCTAGAAGGCTTTACTCCTTTGGGTAAATCTTTTAAAATAACCAGAATATCTCCAGAAAGAAATATTATTATGGAAATAGACAATCAGCCGGCAATAAACGTCTACCGGCATTATCTAGAAGAAAAATTTAATACTTTTATTAAAAACCGCCTCTTTACTTTTTATCCTTTGGGAATTAAATCAGATGGCGCTTTACGTTTAATCAAAGTATTAGAATCCTTGGAAGACGGTTCCTTGCTTTGCTTAGGCGAATTGAAAGAAAAGACAGATGGTAATATAATGTTTCTTAATACCGATTCGTTATTGGCCAAAGAACATATCATGCTTTCTCCCTTTGCCAATGAGGAAGGCGGTTTAGCTTTTATTATCAATTCTTTGTCGCGGAAAAAGATATTGATAGAAACTGCCGAAGAAGAAATAAAAACAATAAAGAAAACTTTGGGTGATAAGTTTAAAATGTTAGGGATATTTTCGGATTACTACTTTTTCTCTGATTATGAAAAAGGGGACATTAACGCTGAAACAGGGAATATTCTTTTAACAGTCTGGCAATGAATTTTTTTAGCTCTCTATTTATTTTTTCGTTC
Source organism: Candidatus Omnitrophota bacterium (assembly GCA_017994375.1). Taxonomy (GTDB): domain Bacteria; phylum Omnitrophota; class Gorgyraeia; order Duberdicusellales; family 4484-171; genus JAGOLA01. The sequence continues at coordinate 37,298 of JAGOLA010000003.1, forward strand.
ATCATCATGGGTCTTAGCATTTATCTGATGCAAAAAAACCAGGCTATTTCTCTGCTTAGAAGAAGGTTAGCCTATCTTGAAAATACTATCCGGGAATTAGACGAACAAGCGAAGTTAATTATTAAAAGCGATATGGAATTAAAGCTTTACCAACAAGAAATAGACGATAAGTTGAATAAATTAACTTTGATAAGAAACTTAATAGTCTCCTCTATCCACACTTTAGATAGAGAAAAGATATTTTTCCAGATAAACGAAAAAGTGATAAATGATTTGGGGTTCAAAAAAGGCGTAATCTTAGATTATAATAACTGGGACATAAAAATTAATGTTGGCTTCGAGCCCGACGAAGTAATGGAAATAAAGAATATTTTGCAATACAAAAAAGATTTAATAAAAGAAACCCAGCTAATACGTCCCGATAACGAAAATTATAAACAGTTATTATCTTTACTGGGCACTAATGAAGTTTTAATTACTCCGATAAAAGTAAGACAAAATATTTATGCTATCTTTTTAGTCTCTAACCTCATTCTTCACGCTGAAGTAGAGAAACCCGAGGAAGAAACTCTCTTAATTATAGGTATGTATCTTAGCCAGTGTCTTGATAATATAAGTCTATTCGAAGATCTCTACCATACTAAAGACAGTCTCGAAAAAAGAATCAAGGAAAGGACTAACGAATTAGTCAGAAGCTTAAGAACAATCGAAGTTATCAGCAAAATGAAATCGGACTTTATATCCAGCGTATCCCATGAATTAAGAACTCCTTTAACTTCGGTAAAAGGGTTTTCATCATTGTTAGTAGAAGAGAAATTTGGAAAGCTTCCGGAAAATGCCAAGGAAAGGTTAATAAAAATAGATGAAAATGTAGATAAGCTTATGGAAATAGTAAATGCCCTCTTGGATATTTCTCGTATCGAATCCGGACGTGTAGATATAAAGATTGTACCGGCAGAAATTATTCGCCTGATAAAGGATACTACCGATTTTCTCTCTCCTCAAATGACAGCTAAAAATTTGACTTTGACTTTAGAATTACCCGAGAAATTAAACGTCTATATGGATAAGAACTTAATCGAGCGAGCTTTAACTAATATTATAAGTAATGCCATAAAATTTACTCCCCAGGGAGGAAAAATAAAGATCGGATGTAAAAAGGAGGTTGATAAAGCTTTGATTTTTATATCTGATAGCGGTTATGGGATAGAAAAAGAAGCTATGGATAAAATATTCCAAGAATTTTACCGAGTAAATAATCCTATCATTAAAGGGATAAAAGGTAGCGGTTTAGGCCTTTCTTTAGTCAAAAGAATTATCGAAACTCATAAACAAAAAATATGGCTGGAATCCGAACCCGGCAAGGGGACTACTTTTTATTTTACTTTAAAGGTGGTTCAAGATGCCTAAATTAAAAGTATTAATTGTCGATGATGACCCGGATATTCTAGACCTTCTTACGGCCACTTTAGAAAGCGAATTCGATTTATCTAAAGCTGCTACCGGAAAAGAAGCTTTAGATAAGCTTAAAAACGACACCCCTAATTTAGTAGTATTAGATTATATGCTTCCCGATATTGAAGGCCCCCAAATATGCAAGATTTTAAGAAAAGACTCTCTTTTAATGAATTTGCCGGTTCTTATGCTTACCGGCAAAGGAGAAGTAGAACATAAAGTGCAAGGCTTAGAAGCCGGGGCCGATGACTACATGATAAAGCCTTTCGTACCCCAGGAACTTATTGCCCGGATAAGAATGCTGATAAGACGTTCCTCTACTAATTTAGATGCCAACCCCTTAACAAGACTACCGGGAAATGTCTCTATTAATAAGGAATTGGAAGAAAAAATAAAAAGCAATGAGAAATTTGCCGTTCTTTATATTGATATTGATAATTTTAAAGCTCTTAACGACTATTATGGTTTTGAAAAAGGAGACGAAGTGATTAAAGAAACCTCCCGGATAATCATTAACTCTATCCAAAAAAAAGGTTCAGCCAATGATTTTGTCGGCCATATCGGAGGAGATGATTTTGTGGTAGTAACTACGCCGGAAAATGCTGAGGAAATAGCCAAGAAAATAATCTCTGATTTTGATAGTGTTTCCCCAAAATTTTTCGAAGAAAAAGACCGGGTAAAAGGATTTATCGAATCTAAAGGCCGGGATAACCAAATCCATAAATTTACCTTTCCGACTATATCTATAGGAATAGTTACTAATGTTCATAACAATTTTACCCATACCGCTCAAGTAAACTCTTTGGGAGCAGAAATAAAGGGTCTGGCTAAAAAATTCTTCGAAAGCAAGTATATTTTTGACCGGCGAAAATCTTAACTCCACTCTGGTTTTATTAACAAAACTTTATTGTTAAGTAATTACTTTCAATAAGGGTTAAATATTGCCAGAATAAAATTTGTATGATATAAATAGGGTTCGGTTTAGTAACTTAGATAAAACTTTTGCGGAAGTGGCGGAATTGGCAGACGCGCTAGCTTGAGGGGCTAGTGGCAGAGATGTTGTGGGGGTTCAAATCCCCCCTTCCGCATAATTCGCATAGCGGCATCGTACCTACTGCGTAGGAGTGTAAAATTAACGTTGGTGGCGTAAAACAACTATTCTCTTAAAAGAGTTTATACTATCTCTATTGATATCTAAGATATCTTTTTCCTCCCAAGCCTTATCTTTTAAAAATTTATCTACCTTATCAATATTAAACCCCAGTTTTTTAGTCTTAAAATGCATCGGAACAGTTATTTGGGGAGAAATATTTTCTATTAACTTCTGGGCATGGCCAGCATCAATAGTAAAAGTTCCCCCTACCGGAATTAAAGCTACATCTATATCCTTAAAATAATCATAGTTGATATCAAGTGTGCCTAAGTCGCCGAAATGAGCTATTTTTAAATTTTCCGTTTCAAAAATAAAAATTATATTATGACCTCTTTCTCGGCCTTGGGACTCATCATGAAAAGATGGTACGCCTCTAACTAGAACCTCTTTTACTTTAACTTCTTTGCAAGTGTCTATGATCTTAGCGCTTTTAAAACCAGCGCAATAATTATGGTCGGTGTGTTGATGAGACACCGTTACGATATCGGCAGAAATATTCAAAGCCGAATAGCCCACCGCTCCTCCATAACCACCAGGTTCATAAGGATCAGTTATTATTTTCGTTCCCAAAATAGTCTCTAGTAAAAAACAAGAATGGCCCATCCAGCTTATCTTCATAGACACTCTCCCTTTTTTTCCAATATCTCCTTTGAAATGCCGATATCCACAACAAATATTTTTCCGCAAAGATGGGGTCCTTGATTCAAAAAGAATCCTTTCTTGGGAGCAAGAAAACTTACGGTATAATCTGCTTTTACAGCTTCCCCTAAAATTTTTCCATCATCCGGAGATAAGCCAGAAGGAATATCGCAAGAAATTACCTTTTTGTTACTCTGATTAATTAAGAGTATAACCTTTTTTAAAAAAATGCTTATCTCGCCTTTAATCCCGATTCCTAAAATCCCATCGATAACAAAATCACTCTCTTTAAGGAGCTTTTTAAAGCCATTAAGGCTTTGGTTAGTCTTAAGGTTATAAATAGGAGTGTTTATTTTTTCTAAAATATCTTTTTGTAATTGGGCTTGCTGACCTAAAGGTTTATCTTTAAGAATTACTACTTTAGCTATATAACCTCGGCTCAATAATTTTCTGGCGCAACTTAAAACATCGGCTCCGTTATTACCTCTACCGGCAATTACTAAAACTTTTTTGCCTAAATTTAAACTGTTGATAATACTAAAAAGATTACTGGCAGCATTTTCGATTAAAACAATTTCGTCTATACCTAAACTTTGGGCTTTTTGGTCTAAATAACGTAATTTTTGAGCCGATAGCCCTTTTTCTTGGGATATTTTCATTGGACTTTAAATCTGATTTTTAAAGAGTAGGCAGTGCTTTTTAGACAATGAGTAGAAATAAGAAATAATTAATGTGTTTGATCTGGATTATTCTTCTTTTTAAATAAATCTAAGAATTTATCCTCATATTCCTTGTAAACGTTCCAATGGTCTAATTCATCTTTTAATTTACTGGCTAAAGCAATGTCTTTTCTGGCTTCTTTAAAAAGATTTTCGATTTTTTCCCGCGCTGACTGCGGCAACTTAGTATAGGCCGCTAAATCTTTTTTGATCCTATCGATATCTTCTTCACTCACCGGATTTAAGCCCGATGAAGGAGCTTCTCCTTTTAAATAAGCTAAAAGTTTTTCTATTTCGCCTTCGATAAACTTTGCCCGTTCTTTTAAAGGGGTGAGATTTAAATCTATTTTTAGATACTTATTAATTACTTCTAAAATACTAGCGGTAGCTTTAGGATTTTCTATTTGAACAGTATAAAAAGGAATTTCTCCTAAAAGGCAAATTCCTTTGACTCCTTTTTTCTTGGCCATACCTAAAATAATACCATTAAGCCCGCTTATCTGGCCTTCTTGCAAAATCTTTAAGCCGGTTTTTGCCAGCTCTTTGTTAAGGCTTTCTTGTGTCGAAGCCGCCCAAACTTCAGAATCATTCTTATGGTCTATAGCTTCCGGTTTAGCGGCAAAAGTAAACATCAATTTAGCCCGGTATTTCTTAACAAAATTTATTATCATAAGCGATAGGGCTTCGGCATATTCTAAAGGCGGTTGGATTTCTCCTAAAAAAATAATTATATCCGGTGAATTCTTGCCTTTATAATAATAAAAAAACCCCGCCGGCGGAGTAGGCATGTCAATTACCCCTTTGTCAACAGATACTGCTGCCGGTTTAAAAAAGCGTTGGACTTCTAACTTAGCAAACACCTTAAAACCTAAAGCTTCCCTTAGAAAAACAGCTGCTCGATAAGCCACTTCTCCCATGCCCGGCCAAGCAGCAATAAAAATAGGACTCTTTAGTTTAGGCGTCGATATCTCTTTAATCATAGTATTTAATGTATCATATTTTAATAAAAAATAAAATTATTTCTTAATTTATATCTTTTCTGTGTAATAAATCTAAGAAATCCTTTATTCTCTTTTCTTCCCCCGCGGCTTTAGGAAAGTAATATTTTTTTACAACCCCATAATTCTGCTCTACATACCCGCCAAAATCATGGGGATATTTATAATCTTTAGCATGTGTCTTAAGATGCGGCGGTACCTGTTTAGTCTCTTCTTTTTCCACATCATCAGAAGCTGTCTTGATAGCTAAATAAGAAGCGTTGGATTTATCCGATGCCGCTAAATAAATAGTGGCTTGAGCTAAGATTAAATTTGCTTCCGGAAGGCCGACGAACTCTACAGCTTTAAAACAGCTGGTAGCTAAAACTAAAGCAAAAGGGTTGGCATTGCCGATATCTTCAGAGGCTAAAATGACTAACCTTCGGGCGATAAACCGCGGGTCCTCACCGGATTTAAGCATCTTCGCTAACCAATATAAAGCACTATCAACGTCACTGCCTCGGATAGATTTTATAAAAGCAGAAATAGTATCATAGTGATAGGTATCTTTTCGGTCATAAAAATTTTTTTTCTGGATACACTCTTTAGCAACTCCTAAATCGAATATCGCCTCTTTTTGTTGCTCAAAATCAATACTTAAAGCTCCTATTTCCAGAGCGCTAAGAGCACTGCGGGCATCTCCGCCAGAAGCTACAGCTAAGTATTCCAAAGCCTCAGTAGTAACTTTTAAATTTAAAGACCCTAAACCGCGTTTGTTATCTTTAAGGGCTCTCTTAAGGAGCGCAACAATTTCTTCTTTGCCCAAAGGCTCAAACTTAGTTACTAAAGAACGCGAGATAAGAGACGGGATAATATAATAATAGGGGTTATAAATAGTTGCACCGATTAATATTATTCTTGAAGTTTCGGTGTCCGGAACCAAAATTTCTTGTTGAAGCTTATTGAATTTATGTATCTCGTCTAAAAAAATAACCGTTTTTTTGCCTTCTTCGGTCTTTTTTTTAGCTTTTTCGATTATTTTCTTTAAAGCTCCTACCGAAGAAAAAGCGGCATTCAAATACTCAAAATCGGCTTCCAATTCTTTAGCTATTATAAAACCTAAACTGGTCTTACCTGAACCTACCGGACCCCATAATATTAAAGAGCTAATCCTCTTGGCAATAATTGCCCGCCTTAATAATTTATCTTGGCCTAAAACTTGTTTTTGACCAACGAATTCATCTAAGCCTTCAGGTCTTAACCGGACTGCTAAGGGAAATTCTGATTTTTGCATTTTTAATTATAGGTTATCCCTTTCGGGATAATTCAACTACAGCCTCACTTCGTTCGGCTAAGTTTCTAATTCAACTACAGCCTCACTTCGTTCGGCTAAGTTTCATTAAAAAAACCCCGCCGTGAGTCCGTCACAGGAGTTCGCTATCAGCCCTT
>JAGOLA010000003.1:43789-51363 GCA_017994375.1 Candidatus Omnitrophota bacterium
TAATTCAACTACAGCCTCACTTCGTTCGGCTAAGTTTCTAATTCAACTACAGCCTCACTTCGTTCGGCTAAGTTTCATTAAAAAAACCCCGCCGTGAGTCCGTCACAGGAGTTCGCTATCAGCCCTTTTCTCATACAGGTGGGCGCCGCATCTTGGCCGCCGAAGCGGTAAGAAAATTTGGCCCCCTTGAGTCTGGTGTTGTCTGTAGCGCACTTGCCTGCAACGCGACAGGCAGGGTTGTTTCTTACTAAAGTATACCACTGACTTTTCATACTTTCAATGTAATCGAAGGGTATAATAAAAACGCTTTAAGGCAGTTAATCAAATTACCTTAAGCTTACTCCTTCTTTTAAACTTAATTGGTGGCGGATATTGTTGTGAAAAGAATCTACTTCTTCGGCAGTTAAAGTCCTACTTTGCGATTGATAAAAAATTCTTAAAGTAAAAGCAAGAGAATCCCCAGAAATGTCTTTACCTTGATAAAAATCAACAACTTGTAAGTCCGATAAATAGCTATTGCTTTGGCGGATTATTTCCTCTATTTCTTTAAATTTTACGCTCTTTTTTAAAGAAATACTGATATCGCGCCAGAGGGCCGGATAAGGGCTAATTACTTTAAGCAGTTTTTTACCTTTATTTTTGGCTAAGAAAGAGATGCCCAGCTGGCCAAAAAAGAAATCCTCTTTTAAATCAAAAATGTTTTTCTGTTTCTCGTCTAACTTACCTAAAAACCCCGCACTTTTATTGTTAATAATAACTTCCAGGGTATTAGTAAAATTGCTTTTTGCTTTTTCCACAAAAGAAAAATGGGATATGTCTAAATGCCTTAATATTTTTACTACCGCAGCTTTGAGTTTAAAAAAACTCTCGGTATTTCCACTCAGGCCCAAAGACAAAACCGCCAGTTCTTTAAAACCTTCTTCTTTAAGATAAATATCGGCTATCTCAAATAAAGCCAAGGAATCTTGATTACGATTCAAATTATACTTTATGCTTTTAAGCATACCCAAAAATAAATTGGGGCGTAAAATATTCTCTTGATTTTTAAGCGGATTTAATATTTTAATAACGTTTTTTTTGGTTTCTTGGTCCAGTGGTTCTTGATCGTCGATGCTATAAGTTATTATTTCTTTAAAATTAACCAGGGACATAAATTTTCTTAACTCATTCTTAAAATGGTAAAACTTTGTCTTCTCTTCCAAAGATGATTCTTTTTTATAGTAAGAGGCTAAAGAAGGTATCTTGACCGGTATTTTGTCATACCCCCAAAGACGGATTATCTCTTCATAAACATCTACTTCTCTTTTAATATCAAAGCGGTAGGCCGCAGAAGAAACTATTATTTTTTTAGCTGATGCGGTTTTAGTTTTAAAGCCAAGCGCCGTAAGTATTTTTACTACTTCGGCTTTAGGTATAGAGATACCGGCGTAAGAATCTAGTTTAGCTAAATCTATAATTATTTTTTTTACGGCTAAAATCGGCTTTTTTCCGGCTACTCTAAACCCACTCTGGGATCCTTTAGATAACTCTGTTATTAAATTAACCGCTTCCTGAGAAGCTAATTCTAAGTAGTCGGCACAAACCGTCCTTTCAAAGCGATAAGAGGATTCGGTATCTAAACCAGCGGCCCGGCGCGAACGCCTAACAGTAAGGGGAGAGAATATAGCCGCTTCCAAGAAGATATTCTTAGTTTGGCTATCTACTTCGGTATTCTTTGCGCCCATGACGCCGGCTAAAGCAATTACCTTCTTAGCGTCTGCTATAACTAGGTTTTCTTTGTTCAAAATCCTCTCTTTACCGTCTATTCCCAAGAAGGCTTCTTTACTCAAAGCCCGACGGATATAAATATCGCCTTCGATTTTATCGCTGTCGAAAGCATGCAGGGGATTACCCCATTTAAGCATGCAATAATTAGTAATATCTACGATATCGTTCACGGGATTAATTCCGCAATTTGAGATTTTTTCTCTTATCTGGGGCTTAGAAACTTTGACCTTAATATTTTTTATCTCCTGGCCAATATAAAAACAACAATCTTCTGAATTTTCGATAATAATTTTTTTAGCGGTTAAAGGGCTCGGCTTTCTTTTTAGCGCGGTCGGGAATTTACCTTTTGCTCTTAAGACAGCTGCTGTTTCTCTGGCTATCCCTAAAATCGAAAGCCAATCGTAACGGTTGGAAGTAACTTCGATATCAAAAATCCAGTCGTTGCCTTTCTTTTCCCAATGCTCTACCTCCATGCCAACCGCAGTAAGACGTTCGGCTAACTCTTTCGGCGAGATCTTAATATCTAAAAATTCTTTAAGAAAGTTTAGGCTAAACTTCATAACGGAAACTGATTTAAAAACCTCACATCATTCTCATAAAACAATCGTATATCATTTATGCCATATTTAAGCATAGCTATTCTGTCTACCCCCATACCAAAAGCAAATCCACGATATCTCTTAAAGTCTATACCGCAAGCTTCTAATACTTTGGGATGGATCATCCCGCAACCTAAGATTTCCAGCCAACCTTTGCCCTTGCAAACACTGCATTTATGTTTATTGGGTTTGTTGCGTTTATTACGTTCTTGGGTTTGGCAGATAATGCAGCTTACATCTGCTTCTGCCGAAGGCTCGGTGAAAGGAAAGAAATGAGGGCGAAAACGTAAACGGGCATCTTGAGAAAAAAACTCTTTGGCAAAATAAAGCAAAACTCCTTTTAAGGTAGCAAAACTAACTTCTTCATCGATTACAAAACCTTCTATTTGATGAAACATAAAAGAGTGCGTAGCATCGACCTCATCCGGCCGGTAAACTCGACCCGGAGAAATTACCGCCAAAGGGGGAGTCATTTTTTGCATAACTCTTATTTGAGAAGGAGAAGTATGACTTCGTAATAGATACTTGCCTTTATTTTTAGGAGGTATATCTAAATAAAAAGTGTCAAAAGCATCCCGAGAAGGGTGCTCTAAGGGGATATTCAAAGCCTCAAAATTATGCCACTCATCTTCGATTTCATTGCCTTCGATAACCATAAAACCTAGCTTTTCGAAAATAGTACAAATTTGTTCATTAACACTGTTTAAGATATGGATGGAACCATTATCGTAAAAATTACCAGGAAAAGTTAAATCCCAAGATTCCTCTGCAGCTGTATATGATTGGCGTTTTTCTTTTAAAAAAGAACTTATCTCTTCTTTAAAAGAATTGAGCCTCTTGCCCCAAAGAGAACGCTCTTTTGGTTCTAAGGTAGGGATTTGCGAAAAAAGCTGGGTTAATAAAGACTTACGGCCTAAATACTTGACTTCTATCGCTTCTAAGTCCTGCTGGTTATTAATTTTGCCGAAATCTTTCTGGAATTCTTCTTTTAAATTTTTAATTTTTTGTTCCATATCTTAAATTTTATAAAATAAATTGTAGACGCTACCAAACAGATTGTAAACAATAAAATTGCCAGGTCAATCTTAAATAAAGAAACCGAATCTGTTAGCCTGTAGCCTTCTTTTATAATTTCTATTTTTTCCAGATGAATGTCCATTAAATGGTGCAAAGGGCAACTTTTATAGAATAAGCCTTGGATTTGTACTAAATCGCCTTTAGCACTATATTCTCCCCAATAGTGTATATTTACGAAAGCTTCTTTATTGGAAGCAAAAATTCCTAAGGCTTGACCGCCGGAAGAAATGTTTATCCAATAACCGCTATCTCCCTTTAAAAGATTACCGATAGCTTCTCCTTCTACCGTTAACTTTTGGCCGTCAAATTTATCCGGATATTTAAGAAGCTCCTCTAAAGAAATTACTTTGTCAGCATAGGCTGATTGTAAAGCTAAAAGAGAAAAAATAACTCCAGTTAAGATTAAAAATAGTCTTAGCTTAAACTTATAGCTTCCGGTAAATAATTTATTTGGCATATTACTTTCTAAATAACGATAATATTAATCCTACCGATACAAAAATAGCGATAAACTCTAAACGACCAGCCCACATTTGAAAAATATAAGTTAATTTTAATATCAAAGGCATGGCCGGATTAGTTATCCCTACTGACAAGCCCACATTAGCTGTGGCGGAAACAGATTCGAATAAAGCTAAGAGTGGAGAATAGCCTAAACCCATAGCTATCATGGCTCCAGCTACATAAGTAAATAAAAACATGGTAAAAAATATGTAAGCCTCCTTTATTCTTTGATTGGATAGGGTTAAATCCTGCAAATGATGAAAGGTATCTTTGTAAATTGCCCGAGAAGGCATAATTCTTCTTTTTATCTCCATAAAAAAAGTCTTAAAGATAATTCCTAAACGCATCAATTTTATACCGCCAGTAGTAGAGCACATTCCTCCACCGATCATCATCGCAAAAATGACCGAGATTAAAGCTAAGGGTGGAAAATTATTTATCTCTGGACCGGAAAGATTAGTGAACCCACAACCGCTATGCGCGGAGATTATTTGATAAAAACCTTTTCGAAACATAAAACTTGATTTTCCTACCATGCTGAAAGCAAAATAACTAATCATAGTTAATGAAATTACCGTAAATAAAAATGTTTTTATTTCGAAATTCTTAAAAATTTCTTTTTTATTTTTAGCCCAAACCCAGAAATGAAAATTAAAATTAATTGCTCCTAAAATCATAAAAATCATTGTAGCAATTTCTAAGTTAAAGGAATGATAATAGGCGATACTTTGAGACTGTGGGGAAAAACCTCCAGTATCAAAAGCAGCAAAAAATAACCAGAGAGCATGGAGAAAAGATTTATCTATAGATAGACCTTGTTTATAGAGAATAACGAAAAAAGTAATTGTTCCTAGCGCTAAATAAATAAAGCTTACCTTCCAGATAAAACGGGCAGTTTCGACTATATTAGGCAGTATTTTTTCGCTGCGGCCTTCGCCAATATAAAAACCTAAAGCTACCGGACGAGCAGCAGTCAAAATTGAAAGACTAGCTAAAATAATACCCTGACCGCCAATAAACATTATAAGGTGCCGCCACATATTATGGGCGGCTGAAAGATGGTCTAAATCCTGGATAAGAACTAAACCGGTAGTAGCCAAGCCGCTCATAGCCTCAAACCAGGCATCCAGAAAAGATAAAAAATGTGAAGAAAGATATAGGGGAATAGCTCCTAATAAAGAGAACCCCAGCCAACCCAGGCTAACTATAAAAAAAGCATGTATCCAAGATACTCCTTTTTGTACAGGAAAGATGATAAGTAACAAAATACCTAAAGAGGCACTGGCTAAAAAGCCGATAAAGAAATCAAAAAAAGGAGAGGTTTCTCCTTTCAGAATAGCCACTAAAAGGGGTATTAACATAAAAAAACTAAAACCTAAGGCAAGTTTACCTAAAATATTGAAGATAGTAGAAAAATCTCTTTTATCCGGAGAGATAATCATATGAGTATTAAAATATTAATGAAAGGCCGTATCCTAGGATAATAATAAAAAAACAGAAAAGAATTTCTATTACGATACCTAATATTATTTTCATCTAATTTAAAATTTATATTTTACCGATAAGGGCTTTAATCAAATCTTTTTCGGTATCGATAAGGGTAGCTGATATAATCTCGTCTCCCGGCAGTATTACCGTAGAACCGGAAGGAACAATTATGTCCGGCCCTCTTAAAATAGATACCAAAACCGAGTTGGCCGGAAGTTTAATGTCCTTTAAGGGCGTATTAGCAACCGGGGAATCTTGGGGTATATCTACGCGAACTATCGACAATCTTCCCTTCTTTATGCTCAAAAGGTTCATCACGTCAGAGAAAGAAGCTTCTTCTTCCACAATTTGAGCAATAATAGAAGTGGAATCAACCGGATTATCTACTTCCATATATTTATAAAGAGGTATGTGTTTAGGATCATTTACCCGGGCTACTGTCCTTCTTACGCCGAATAATTCCTTGGCTAAGTAACAAATAATAATATTGTCTTCATCGTTAGAAGTAGCGCTTACACAGACGTCGGCTTTTTCTATCTTGGCCTCCTGTAAGACCGCCGGATAAGTTGCATCCCCACAAATAACCATGATACCTTTTAACTCTCCAGCTAAGATATTACATAAGCTTTCATTTTTATCGATAACACAAACCTGGTGCTTATCTTCTCGTAGCCTTTTAGCTAGTATTAAACCCAACTGTCCGGCTCCGCTAATTACTATATACATTTTTTTAATACCTCGACTATTAAATAAGTATGATTAACTATAGTTAGCCCTTCTTCCTTAAATATCTTCTTTTTAATAGTATCATTTACCTGTAAAACTACCTTCTTAATACCATATTTTCTTTTTACTACTTTACCAACAACTAAGTTTAAGTTATCGTTTCCGGTAAGAAGAAAAACCGCAGCGGCATCTTTGGTATCAGCTTTGTCTAAAGTGTTTATATCTAAAGCATCAGCCCATATTTTTTTACCGTTAAAATCATCGCCGAGCTCATCTAGGCTTCTTAAGCTCTTATCTATAACTACTACGTTATAAGTTTCGGCGAGCTCTATGGCTAATTCTTTACCGGTTTTACCGCAACCAATAATAACTATATATTTCATTATCTACCTCTTGAAATCAAAAATTATTTTTTTGCTATCTCGGCTATTTTCCCAAAAACTTCCGGCTGTTCGGCAGCAAGACGGGCCAAGATATTCCTCGAAAGCACGATATTATTCTTAGAAAGAGCATGGATAAATTCCCGATAGGAAATGCCGTTCTCTACTGCGGCCGCGTTTATCCGGCTAATCCAAAGAGATCTAAACTCTCTTTTTTTAGCACGCCGATCCCGATAGGCATAAGCATAAGCCCTTCTTAAAGTTTCGGCGGCTCGGCGGTAATTCTTAGAGCGCTTTCCCCAATATCCTTTAGCTGCCTTTAAGGCCTTTTTTGTTCTTCTTCTTGAAGCTACTGCATGTCTTACTTTCATCTTAAGTCTCCTTCTGCTTTATTTTAATTACCAAGAATAAGGCAAAGCCATCTTTATGCTTTTTTTATCGACACCGGCAACTAAGCCTTTACGCCGTAAATTTCTTTTGCGTTTTTTCCTTTTACAGCTTAGAAGATGCCGGCGACCAGCTTTTGGCCGTAGGACTTTTTTCTTCTTGGTAATTTTTATGCGTTTTGCTAAGGATTTTTTTGTCTTTAACTTTGGCATTTTTTTCTCCTTCATTTAGGGCTTAAAACTAAAAGCAAAGCTTTACCAAGCATATGCGGTTCGCGGTCGATTCTACCTACGCTATCGACATCTTTAATAAGTTTATCGATAAGCTTTTTAGCGATATCTTTATAAGCAATTTCCCGGCCGCGAAAGTAAAGCCTAACTCGTACCTTATGGCGCTTTTCTAAAAATTCTTTTATATGCTTTAACTTTACTTCGTAATCATGTTTATCTATCCTGGGACTGATTCTTACCTCTTTAAGTTGAGTTTGTTTTTGGTGCTTTCTGGCTTCGCGTTCTCTTTTATCCTGCTCGTATTTATATTTAGAAAAATCTATTATTCTACAAACCGGTGGATTAGCTTGCGGGGCTACTTCTACTAGGTCTAAGTCAAATTCTTCGGTCTTTTTTAATGCTATATCTCGCGGGAA
>JAGOLA010000037.1 GCA_017994375.1 Candidatus Omnitrophota bacterium
GAACATGATAATTTTATTTATTTAAAACGCGATGTTAGAGAGTCGTTTGATCTAGATGATAAGAATATAAAAACTTTATATAATTTTGCTGCCGTTCACACTACTCCGGGCCATAAAAATCATGAGTATTTTGAAACTAATATTAAAGGAGCTGAAAATATTTGTAGTTATGCCGAGAATAAAAATATAAAGACTATAGTTTTTACCAGTTCAATTTCTCCTTATGGCCCTTCTGAAAAATTAAGAAAAGAAGAAGATTTACCTCAACCTACTACAGCTTATGGCAGCTCAAAACTTGTCGCTGAATACATACATAAAAACTGGTTTATGAAAGATAAAACACGAAAGTTGATAATACTTAGACCTGGTGTAGTTTTTGGTTTGGGAGAAGGAGGCAATCTTACTAGATTATATAGTAGTTTAAAAAAACGATATTTTATTTATCCGGGTAGAAAAGATACTAAAAAAGCCTGTATTTACGTTAAGGATTTAGTTCGGGCAATGCATCAGATGGCGATTAACCCTGAAAGTAATTTTGAACTTTATAATATGTGTTATTCAAAGGCCCCTTCAATCGAAACGATAGTTAAAACTATTTCAGAAGTAACAGGAGTAAAAAATAACAGTCCGGTAATGCCGGCTTTTATGCTCAAAACCATTGCCGGTATAGCATTCTCGTTATCAAAAATAACTAAATTAGACGTTAAAGGTATACACCCTGAAAGAATCGATAAATTAATTAATTCCACTAATATAAGCGGTGATAGGCTATCTAAAAGTAAATATGCTTTGCAGTATAGCCTAAAAGAGTCAATTGAAGATTGGTATAAAGATTGTGGTCATGAAGGATTGTTTTAAAATCAGGCGGGTAGCTCAAAAGAAGAGTGCTGCGTTTACATCGCAGAGGTTGGTTGTTCAAATCAACCCCCGCCTACCAAATTGATATAAGATAGATATGAAAATGTTATTTTTAAGTAACAGAATACCCTATCCTCCTGATAAAGGAGATAGAATACCGGTTTTTTATCGCATGAAGCATTTATCCCAAAGGCACGAAATTAGTATGGTATTTCCTTGCTACTATAGAAGTGAATTCAAATATCTAAATAAAGTAAGAGAATTTTGTAAAGATACCATAGGTGTTTACATTAACCCACAATTAGGCAAAGTAAGATGCCTATTAGCTAGTTTTTTAAACAAATCTATGACTTTAGAATATTCTTATTCTAAAAATCTAAAAGAAGGTATCAATAACCTTATTAGAGAAAATAATTTCGATTTAATATATGTATATTCGTCAGGTATGGCTCAATATGTAGCAGATATCAATGGTATACCAAAAGTTATTGATTTAGCGGATTCTGATTCCCATAAATGGTTACAGTATTCTAAAGCTATGCGTTTTCCGATGTCCAGAATTTATTATAAGGAAGGACTACGGCTTAAGAATTACGAAAAGTTACTTTGTGATAAGTTTGACCAAGCTATAGCTATATCTGAGAATGAAAAGAAGCTTTTTTTAAGTTATATACCTGATAAAGAGTTCAATATTGTTTCGAACGGAGTCGATTTGGAATATTTCTCGCCTAATGGAGAAAATTATGACTCAAATAGATTAGTTTTTGTCGGAGTCATGGATTATTATGCCAATATTGATTGTGTAACCTACTTTGTTAAAAAAATATTTCCTTTAATTAAGAAAAATATTCCGAAGGTAAAATTTTATATAGTTGGGTCTAATCCTACTAACCAAGTAAAGAAATTAGCAAGAGATAAAAATGTAATAGTTACTGACAGGGTTTCTGATGTAAGACCTTATATCAATCAAGCTAGTGTTTCTGTAGTACCATTACGTATAGGACAAGGGATTCAGAATAAAATACTTGAAGCTATGGCCTCGGCAGTACCGGTTGTTACCACTACCAGAGGAAACCGAGGTATTAGAGCTTTATCTGGCGAGAATATCTTTGTTGAAGATTCTCCTGACAAGTTTGCGGAAAGAGTTATCGAATTAATAAATAATAGACAATTACGTAAAAAGATAGGCCTAGAGGCACGTAAGTTCGTAGAAGATAATTTTAAATGGCAAAAGAATTTAGAGATATTTGAAGATGTTTTGAAAAATGCTTATGCAAAAAACCAAAATTAACATTTTAAGTTTTGATATTGAAGATTACTTTCAGGTAGATAATTTTAGAAAAACTATCAGTTTTTCCCAATGGAGCAACTTTGAGGTTAGAGTAGAAAAAAATACTAAAAGAATACTAAATATTTTAGAAGAATATGATACTAGGGCTACTTTTTTTGTATTGGGTTGGATAGCCGAAAAGTTCCCTAATCTTATTAAAGAAATTCATCAGCTTGGCCATGAGATTGCAAGCCATGGATTTGATCACCAGCTAGTTACAAGTAAAGATGCTCGTACTTTTAGAGAAGATATCCGTAAATCAAAAAGATTGCTGGAAGATATAATCCAAGAGCCAGTTTATGGATACAGAGCCCCAACTTTTTCTATTACTAAAGATTCAGAATGGGCTTTTGATATTTTGATGGAGGAAGGTTTTAAGTACGATTCCAGTGTTTTTCCTTTCAGATATGATAAAACCGGTTTACCGGAAAATAAACGCTATATCCATAAAATTTATAATCAACAACATTATTTATGGGAATTACCTATATCTAATGTAAAAATTTTAGGTAAAAATTTTCCTTTTTCAGGTGGTGGTTATTTTCGGCTTTTTCCTTACGATTTTATTAAAAATATTATTCAAAAACATAATAATACCAACCATATAGTCATAGTCTATTTACACCCTTGGGAATTAGACCCTAAACAGCCTAAGATTAAAGCTGGTTTCCTTAATAGTTTTAGGCATTATGTAAACATAGCTAAAACTGAAAATAAGTTAAAAAATTTATTAGACGATTTCGAATTTGGCCCAATAAGAGAAAATATAGAATTATAAGATGATACCAAACCAACATATTTTTTTAATTATTATTATCGCTAATTTAATTCTTTTAGGATTTTCGGCTTTTAGCATCTTTAGGAAAAAGCATATTATTAATCTTTTAGGAGGATTATCTCTTATCAGCCTTTTAGTTTTAGAAGTCGGTAAGTTATTTTTAATTCTTAATATTAATTTCTACGCCAAAATCTTAAGTTTAGGATATTTTTTAACCCTTTTATTTTGGTTAGCCACCAGTACTTCGGTATTGCCTTCTAAACCGTTTTCTCTTAACCGGGCAGTTTTAACGCCTTTATTTGGTTTTATATCCTTAATTTTCTTTTTTATCTGGTGGATAAATCCTTTTATTAGTATTGGCACTTTAGATGAACCATTATTATTATCAAAATTAGCCCAATACTTTTTTGTCTTAGTAGTTTTTAGCCTTACCTTAGTATTATTTAACTTAGAAAGAGCTCTTTATTACCTTAAGCAAAAGAATATTAAAATCCTTTTAGTAAGTGCAATATTCTTGTTAGTTCCTTACATTCTTTCCTCTACCTACGCGGTTTTATTTACCCAATTAAATATTAAGTTTCTAATTTACTCTTCTTTAAGCCTATTAGCCGGAACAATAATCTTTATATCTTATTCTAAACATGGTTTTGTTAACGAAGCGGCTGAGGAGGACAGTGGTGTCCAGGCTTCGATGGTACTTTTTTTAATCGGTGGTTATTTATTCTTTGTGGGAGCTTTTATTAAACTCTTTAAGTTATTCGGCTGGAACTTAAATACCTTATTTTCTTTTTTAACCACTATTTTTATCTTCTTTATCGCCGCCTTTATTATTTTTTCTTCTCAGCTTCGCGAAAGGATTAAAGGGTTTATTTTTAAGAATTTCAGCCGCCAAAAGTATGATTGGCAAAAAATCTGGGAAGAGTTTACCTATAAGATATCATTAGTTACCGAAATAGGTAAACTAATAGCCAATATAAAAGAAGCGATTTCTAAGATTATGAATATAAAAGGCCTTAAAGTTTATGTTTTTGAAAAAGACTTTCCCTTTGAAAATGAGTTTTGCGATTGGCTGTTACGAAGGGCAGAGGCCTTTAAAGTAGAGGAAGTATTTGGTCAAGAGTTCTCTAATAGATTTCCTCTGGCTAAAATGTTTTTTAAAGAAAACCAAATCGAATCAGTATCGCCGCTTTACGGAGATAGAAAAATTATCGGTTTAATCGGCTTTAAATCCCAAGAGAATTTTTTAGATAAAGAATTATTAAAGTTATTATCTTTACAGGCATCAGGAGCAATCTTAAATTGCTGGGCTAACCAGGCTTTACGGGAAGCCGAGAAAAAAGAGTCAATCTATAAGGTATCGTCTTTTGTAATTCATGATGTAAAAAACTATATTAATAACTTATCGTTATTAGTGAATAATAAAGATAAATTCAGTAACCCTAAATTTCAAGATGATGCTCTTTATACTTTAGAAAATACTATTAAGAAAATGCAGGAACTCACCGATGAATTTAGGGCTTTAAGAGGAGATTTAGTCTTAAAAAGGAAAGAACATAAATTAATTAGTTTAGTCGATGAAGCCATTAGCATAATAGCTAAAGATAGGCTAAAAGATATTGATATTACCAAAGATATAAATGATTCTATTGAAGTATTAGTCGATGCTTATTATATAGAAAGAGTAATAACTAACATCATCTTAAACGCCTTAGAAGCTATGGATAAGAATGGAAAACTCATAATTAAGAGCGATAAAAAAGATAAATACGTATATTTATCTATTAAAGATAATGGCCATGGCATGACCAAAGAATTCATCCAAAATAAATTATTCAAACCTTTTAATTCTACTAAAGAGAGAGGCATGGGTATTGGGCTTTATCAATGCAAAACCATAATCGAAGCTCACGGTGGAGAAATTACCGCAGAGAGTAAAGAAAAAGAAGGTACTATCTTTACGATTAAGTTACCTTTAGCTAAAGAGAGGTGCAAAGTCTAACATGGATAAGACTAAGATCCTAGTAGTTGATGATGATTTAGGAGTGCTCAAGCAGCTTAAATGGGCACTGGAAGATGAGTATGAAGTATTGACCGCATCCAGTAAGAAAGAAGCTTTGGAGGCATTTAAAACTAATAGCCCGGATTTAGTAGCTTTAGATGTTAATTTAGATGGAGTAAATAAGACCAGCCAGGAAGGATTAGATATCTTAGATGAAATAAAACAGAACAATAACTCTTTAAGCAAGGTAATTATGATAACCGGAAATGATACTAAAGAAATTGCTTTAGAAGCTATCCAAAAAGGGGCTTTTGATTATTACTTAAAGCCGGTTAAGGTAGATGAGTTAAAGATAATCTTAAAAAGAGCCCGCTATATTCAAACTTTAGAAAAAGAGAACCAACGTCTTTCTCAAGAGTTAGCCGATAAATTTAAATTCGAAGATATGGTAGGTAATTCTGATAATATCCAGGATATCTTTAAGCTTATCAGAAGAGTAGCTCCTACTGATGCCACAGTGTTAATTACCGGAGAAAGCGGCACCGGGAAGGAATTAGTAGCTAAAGCCATTCATTATCAAAGCCCAAGAGCTAAAGAGCTCTTTATCGTGATAAATTGCGGAGCAATCCCTGAGAATTTATTAGAGAGTGAGCTTTTTGGCCATGAGAAGGGTTCCTTTACCGATGCCCATGTTCAGAAGATTGGCAAGTTAGAAGTAGCTAATGGCGGCACAGTATTTTTAGATGAAATCGGAGAAATGAGCCTTAATTTACAAGTTAAGATTTTAAGGTTCTTACAGGAAAGAGTAATCGAGCGGGTTGGTGGAAATAATCCGATAGAATTAGATGTGAGAGTTATTGCTGCTACCAATAGTGATTTAACTAAAAGAATAAAACAAAATAATTTCAGAGAAGACCTCTATTACCGCTTAAGCGTTATTAACATAGCTCTACCGGCGCTACGTGAAAGAGGCGATGATATTTTACTCTTAGCTAAGCATTTTTTAAATAAATACCGTTTTGAGGTAAGTAATAAAGAGATAAAAGGCTTTAGTAAAGAAGCCAAAGAGATGATGCAAAGATTCAACTGGCCGGGAAATATCCGCGAACTGGAAAATCGAGTACGCCGAGCTTTAATCTTAGCCGAAAACTCTTTTATTACTCCTTCTGAGTTAGGTTTTGATAGCTCTAAAGAAGAAAAAAACTTATCTAAGTTATCCTTAAAACAAGCCCGCCAAAAAATAGAAGTAGAGTATATCCAGAAAGCCTTAGCTGAAAGCAAAGGCAATGTCAGTTTAGCTGCTAAATTGCTAGGATTGACTCGCCCGACCTTTTATGACCTCGCGAAAAAATATAGTATTGAGTTGTGAAGGGAAGTTCGTCTTGCGTAATGCGTCGTGCGTACTACGTTGATAATTGTCTATTTCGCTATGTAAAGATACAGTTAGGTGTCGGAATATTTTACAGTAGTTGTAAGTCATTGGTTGTAATACAGTTATGCTTGATGCAAGCTTAGAAAGCTCGATTTTTGTTGGCTCTTTTTACATTCGCCCTTTCTTTTAACCTATCTTCGCAATACGCACGACGCAGTACGCATTACGATAAGACCTTATCTTCCAAGCACTTATAAATTATAAAAATATTCCTACTAAATTAGCTAATCTGGCACAGGCTTTGCTTAGTATTAAGGTGGTGATGAGAATAATGGAAAATAATAAAGAAATAGGAGGTAGTAGGATGAAGAAGTTGCTTTCTTTGTTAATCGCCGTAGCAGCAGTAGTTGGCTTATCAATGCCAGCTTATGCACTCACATTTACTTTCACACAGCCAGAATTGCTTACTATGCTTGAAGTTTATGATGATCCTTCTGGCATAGCAGTTCTTAACTCAGTTACATCTTATGGAAGTGGTGCTCTTTTTTCTGGAAACATCAATAACGGAAACCCACAATTAAGAGAAATAGGTATAGGGTTGAGTGGAGCATACGATGGTACTGCATATTCAGATTATGCTTTAGATTTTGCTAATTTAGATAATAATGACACTTGGGAAGTACAATTATTTATGACTACTAATGGTACCCGTTATTGGAGCAATAATCTGGTTTTAGCTCCAAGTGCAACTGGAGGTATTAACTGGGATATAAGCTTAATTCCAAACTTGAATGATGTCGAAGAGATAGGTTTTGTTATCGCTTTTAATAGCACAGAGACTATAGGTGATGTTTATCAAGGCGATACCTTCAATATGGTTGTTAATCCAGTACCTGAACCAGCAACTATGCTCCTTTTAGGTAGCGGTATCTTAGGTTTAGCTGGATTAAGAAGTTTAAAGAGACGTAAAATATAGTTCGTACTGCGAAAATAAGAGGGGCAGGGGAGAAATCTTCTGCCCCCTTTTTATAATTAAGGAAGAATATGATGAAGAAATTATTGTTAATAGCTCTAGTAAGTGGATTGTTAGTGAGTCCGGCTTTGGCAGTTAATACTTTACAGCTTTACATTGAAGGTGGTACTTACGATACAGCTACTGATACCTGGACTTTAGATAATGTGTCCCCATTTACTCTTTGGGTGATGGGAAATGTCGGTGCTGTGGGAACCATTGAAGATGTAAAGTTAGCTTTTGCTTATGATAGTACTGAAAGTGGCTCAATTGCCTTTAATCCCATAACTACTTCTTTATTGGCTGATCCTTCCACTCCCAGTGCGCCTACTTGGTATGCCAGCGGAAGCGATGATGCTCCGGTAATGGGAGATGGCAAAAAGTTAGGCCCACACGGAATTTATCAGAGTGGTAATAGTTGGCAAGTTTATTCTTTAGGTGATTTTAATTTAACTGATTCACCTATTGGTGATTATAATCCCGGAGCTTGTCCGGATGGAGTTTGCAGTTATCCCAGTACTGGCCAAATCAATGCTTATTCTATAACTATTAGTGGTTATAGTTGGGTGCACTTTGATGCTTATGGGATGTTAGACGGAAAATCGGTTTTTGCACCCTTTTCTCACGATGCTGAAGACCCGCCGCCACCGACCCCTGAACCAGCTACTTTACTGCTTCTTGGCAGTGGATTAATAGGTTTAGCAGCGTTAAGACGACGAGCATAGTTCGTATTGCGTATTGCGTCGTGCGTACTGCGTAGAAACAAATCACCTTTTGACTCCGCTCATAGCAAGCAAAGTCTATAAATAATAAGTAAGTGTCGGGGGAGTTGACATTTATACAACTTCTTGCTCCTCAATATATTATATAAATTATTTTTAATATATATTATATTTGTTTATATTAATAGACATCCAGCCTTTTTTCTAATTCTTTCCTAAAATATCTAAAATTCTCCTTATATAACTCCTTGATAATAAATAAGTTATACTTATAAATCTTTAGCAAAATTTTTATTTCTGGCATAGAAAATGCTTATAGAAGCTAAAGATTGTCATACTGTTATAAAAATTAAAGTTATCGAGGAGGAAATATGCCACGGAATTATAAATTATTCTTAATCCAAAAAGAGCTAAAGAGCCTTCGCTTAGCTTGGCAAAGCTATATTGTTGAGCATTGGCTTAAGTTTATCCGTAACAATAGCGGCCTTGTTGTCACTGTAGTTTTTTTAACTATTCTTATTGGAAGCTTGCTTTGGACTTTAAAAAGCTTTGTTAATCCCACCGCCGCTTACGGCCAAGTAGGAATCTTGGTAGAAGATAGCAACTTTTGGATTATCTTAACTAAAGCTTTATCTTGGTTTGTGGGCGGAGGATTTTTAGGCATAATCTTTCGCTTAACCCAGAGAAGCTATGCCCGCCTTAAAAGAATAAAAGATTTATTAATCGCAGCTTTTGGCTTGATGATTTTTTCACCCTTATTTGCTATCATCGCTGTTTTAATAAAATTAGATTCTCCGGGAAGCGTTTTCTTTAGACAAACTAGAGTCGGCCATAAGGGTAAAATTTTTGGGATGTGGAAGTTTCGCACCATGCGTAGTAACGCTGAATTCGAAACCGGCCCGGTCTGGGCTCAAGATGATGATCCCCGGATAACTAAGTTAGGCCAGTTTTTACGTAAAACTCACTTAGATGAATTACCACAGCTGATTAATATTCTTTGCGGTGATATGTCTTTAATCGGGCCACGTCCGGAGCGTCCGGAATTGGTAGCAGTTATTAAAAAAACTATTCCTCACTTTGATGAAAGATTAACCATTAGGCCAGGTATTGCCGGATTAGCCCAATCGCGTTATCAATACGGAGCATCGGTAAAAGATTCGGCTCGTAAGCTTAAATACGACCTTATCTATATTAACCGGATGTGTTTATTATTAGATTTACGTATTCTTCTTTGGACCACCGGAAAAGTTTTAACCGGCGAAGGAGCTCGTTAAACCATGAGCTTGGTAATTAAGCTTTATCAGGAAAGCTTACAAATCTTAAAAAAATCTCCTAAGCTTTTTATCCCCTTTATAGTCAGTGCAGTTTTAAACTTATTGGCGCTATATTTTTTATATTTAGCACCGGTTAAGCCGGTATCTTTTCTTTTAGCCCCGCCGATAAGAGCCTTTTTTGGCGAGAAATTTTTACACTATCCTTTTAATATCTTTTTACTTCCCAAGGTATTTTATTATGCCCAAGTAGTTATTAGCGCCAGCTTAGGATTAATTATCAGCGCTTTGGCTATCGGCTTAATCAAAGATATTTATTTAAAGAAGGGATTAAAAGTTAAAGCTAATTTGATAATTTCTTTTAAAAAGTACTTTGTCCTGTTAGGTATCTGGGTAATTATGTTTTTAGCTTCCTTCTATAGCGCTAAATTAATTGCCCTCTTATTTAAGAACTCTAATTTAAGACTTTTAATGTCAATTTTAGCTTACTTGGTAGCTATCGGCACTCAAGTGTTTTTTATTTATGCTATACCAATAGCAATAATTAAAAATAAAGGTTTGATAGCGGCTTTAAAAGAAAGTTTTATCTTATTAAAGAGACTTTCTTTAGTAACTTTTATCTTAGTTATTCTTCCGGCCTTGACGTATCTTTTGGTAATAGTTTTAAATAACTACTTACCGCAATTAATAACTAAACTTTTTCCGGAAGTAGTGATAATTTCCTTGTTACTGGGGATAGTAATTACTTTTATTATGGATGTATTTTTAACTTTAGCACCGACATTGGTCGTGCTAAAAGAAGGTAAAATTAATTAGGAGGGAAAGCCGATGAAAAAAGTAAGTTTAATTTCGTTTTTGTTGTTAGGATTAGTAGTGTTTATGGGCAATCAAGCTTTGGCTTATAATATTGACGGTTTAGTTTCGGTTTCCGAATGGGGAGTAGACCTTAATTCGGCTACTAACAGATATTATTTGGATAATAATTTACCGACTAACCCCCGGGTTGATGTAGCCCACGATGATAATACCGACCAATATGACAGCTGGGAGTATGTTGAGCCCGGTTATAGTGATTATAATTACTTTGATGCCGAGGCCATGTATTTTGATAATGACGGAAGTAATATCTACATAGCGATAATTCAAGGTTTACCCAGCGGTGGGCATAATAATCTTTTATCCGGTGATATTGGAATTAGCGTGGATGGTGATTCTACCCATGAATTTGCTATAAGTACCATAAATCACGGTTCTTTTTTAGCTGGTTCGCTTTATTCGGTTAGTAGCTGGAATCATGTAGATTATTGGCAACATCGGGCCGCAGCTGATTATTACAATATCGCTTCCGGAAGCGAAATCGATGACAATGATCTTATTGAGTTTGCCTATTCTGATGTCGCTATAAACGGACACTATGTGATTGAAGTCAGTATCCCGATGAGTTTATTAGGACTTGATCCTTACACCTTTGCCAGCTTAAATTTACATTGGACACAAAAGTGCGGTAATGACTATTTAAATTTAGATGCTGATATTGATCCGGTTCCGGAACCAGCCAGTTTAAGCCTTTTAGGTTTAGGCCTTTTGGGTTTAGGCGGATTAAAGAGATTAAGAAGAAAATGAAAAAGAAATCCTTAATAGTAATAGGTTTAATAGTTTTAGGCTGGGCTTTATTGTTAAATACCTATAGCGATAAACACTTAGCAGCCGAAAAATTATTTTGGCAGGCTGAACAGAAAGCTATTAAATTAACCAAAAATAAAACTTATCAAGATTTAAGCAAAGAGGATTTAGCTAAAATAATTTCCACTTACCGTAAAGTAGCCGATAAATTTCCTCTTGAGCCTTTAGCAGCTAAAGCTCAATTTGTTATCGCTGATATTTACGCTTTAGGCGGTGAATATGATAAGGCCCAACAGGAGTTAAAAAAAATCATTGCTAACTTTTCTTCGCAAGGCCAAATTGCTTCCGCCGCTCAATTTGCTATTGGCAAAGTTTTTGAATTAAAAGGCGATTCTCAAAAAGCCTTAATTGAATACGAAAAAGTCAGCGAACTTTACCCCTTATCAGCTTTAGGATTGTCTACTCCGCTTTATATCACGCAATACTATAAAACTATTAATGATGTTGTCGGCCAGGAAAAGGCCCATCGCCAGGCGATTAGGCACTATAAGACCTTAATCGG
>JAGOLA010000136.1 GCA_017994375.1 Candidatus Omnitrophota bacterium
AATTTCTATCTTTTTCTTTTATTCGTTGGGACAAAATAATCGGCAACAAACGGTTACCAGCTATGATACCTAACTGTTTTTCTTTATCCATATCTAATTAAAAATAATCATAATTTTTAGAACTACTCTTAATGGGGTTTACTTATCCCCCGTTTGGTAGAAGTAATGAATGTTAAAAGTAACTCTAGCTCTTTTGAGGAAGGCAAATGTTCTAGGACTAACCGTTGAGCTTCGGTGAAAGAATGCTTTTCAAAAAAAAGTATTTTGAAAGCGTTTCTTAACGCTCTAATGGTATCGGCAGGAAAAGCTAAACGCTTTAAGCCCAAATAATTTATACTATGTATTTCAGCCGGATGTCCATCACACATAGAATAAGGTGGTATATCTTGTACTACCTTAGAGCATCCGCCTACTATAGAAAAATCCCCTAAACGGCAAAATTGATGTATAGCTACTAAGCCTCCGATAACAACGTTATTGCCTATTTCTACATAACCGGCTAAAGTAGCGGCATTAGCTAGAATATTATTATTTCCGATTCGGCAATCATGAGCAATATGTGAATAGGCCATTACTAAATTATTACTGCCAAGAATGGTGTAAGTGCCCTCTTCGGTACCGGGGTTAATAGTTACGAATTCTCTTATGCGGTTCTCATCACCTATTATTAAAAAACTTTTTTCTCCCTTATACTTCAAATCTTGAGGTATATTTCCCACTACAGCATAAGGAAAAATATGGCACTTTTTACCTATTTCGGTATATCCTAATACTTGCGCAAAAGAATCGATAACGCTACCTGCACCTATCTTAACATTATCTCCGATCACAGCATAAGGCCCTATTGTTACGCCATCATCTAGCTGGGCCTTAGTACTAACTAAAGCTTTAGAATCAATTTGAGTAGGCATAAATTTACTTCTTTTGATTATACCAAAAAATATAGGGAAGGCAATAAGAAGCTGTTATATCAAGCAACGAGAGAAAACATCAGCTCGGCTTCGGCTACTAATTTACCGTCGACGAGTGCTTTAGCGTAAACAATTCCCGTTTTACTGCGCATTTTACCGGCGACTACTTCTATAATTATCTGGTCACCCGGCACAACCGTTTTACGAAACTTAATATCATTAGCGGCCATAAAATAAGCTAGTTTACCTCTATGCTCTTCGCAAGCAAGCATTAATACTCCGCCTACTTGGGCCATAGCTTCTACAATCAGTACTCCGGGCATAACCGGCCTTCCCGGAAAATGCCCCTGAAAAAAGTATTCATTTACAGTAACACTTTTAACGCCTATGGCTTTTTTACCTTTCTCTAAATGAATTATCTTGTCTACCAATAAAAAGGGGTAACGGTGCGGCAGAATATGCATTATCTCTTCACTGCTAAGTTCATTAGTTTGGGGAAGATAGCTGGTCTGGGAATGCACTCCTGCACTCATGGATTTTTCTTTATAACGGCGTAATTTCTCTAATAGCTTTATATTTAAAGAGTGACCTCCGCGTATAGCTATGATATGACCCTTAATCGGTCCGGCTAAATATAAATCTCCGACTAAATCTAAAATCTTATGTTTTATGAATTCATCCGGGAATCTAAGCTTATTATCTAAAACGCCTTTGTCCGACACTACTAGGGTGTTTTTATAATTTGCGCCTTTACCTAACCCCATACTTAATAAGGTCTTAACTTCATTTTCTAAACAAAAGGTTCTTGCCTCATAGATATTATCATTTATTTCTCCATTGAGAATAATATCGCTATAGCCAGAACCTATAAGAGGATTATCATAATCTAAAACATAAGATATTCTCGTAGTATGGTAAGGTAAAACTGCTATACTGGCCGAGTCTTCTTCTATCCATAATGGTTCTCTTAATACTAAAGAACTTTTCGGTAAACTCTGTTCTTCAATCCCAGCGGCTCTAATTTTATCTACAAATTCCTTGGCGCTGCCATCTAAACCGGGAACTTCCTCACCCCAAATATGCACCTGAATATTATCTATTCCTAAAATATGCAAAGCAGCCATAAGATGTTCGATGGTATGTACATAAACCCCATCTACACCTATGGAGGTACGGCGCGGAAATTTATCGGGATCCAATACCGAATATAAGTTAGCTTTTATAAGCACCGGTGGATCTAAATCCCTTCTTATAAAAACTATTCCGTTATCGACAGAAGCTGTCAAAAGCTCTATCTTAGTTTTTATACCAGTGTGAAGACCGCAACCTTCTAAAGATATTTTATTAATAATTGTTTTTTGTTTATCCATTTTTATTTCTTTAAATTTTCTTCCAAAATTTTAATTTTTTTTTCAAGCTCTCTCATTTTTTTATAAAGCTCTGGCAGGTTCTGCACACAAGCATTGACTTTCTTAGCAACATCATGAGGTTTAGCCGGATACCCAGATACTTTAGTATCGGCAGCTACCGATTTAGTTACTCCTGCTTGTGCAGCTACAACCGCTCTATCGCCGATATTGATATGCCCTACTATACCTGCTTGCCCGGCTAAAATAACATTTTCTCCTAAAGTAGTAC
>JAGOLA010000038.1 GCA_017994375.1 Candidatus Omnitrophota bacterium
ACATTACATTATTATTATTTTCTGATTACGGTTGGGGTAAAAAGATAGATAGCGAAGGTTATGAGAGAAAAGATTTCTACTTATGTGGCGTAGGGGCTGGTTTAAAGATAAATTTGTTCGATAAAGCTGCCTTACAAATATCTTGGGGGTTTCCTATTGGCGAAGAGCCTATTACAGAACAGAGCAATTCTAGTTTTCATTTCTCGTTAGATATAAATTTCTAAGTATTATTATATTTTATACTTAGGTTTTTTAGTTTTTAGATAAAACGACGATACAAACCTATTTTGATTGACTATCAACTAATGTTTTGATAATATGTAGCCTCTGGTTTTGAGTTCTTAAAACACTTAAAATAGAAAAACATGATCGAAAGATACATACCAAAAGAGATAGGCCGGATTTGGAGCGAAGAAGAAAAATTCCGGCGTTTCTTAAAAATAGAAGCTTTACTTTGCCAAGCCTTAGAGAAACAGAAAAAAATCCCTAAAGGAGTCAGCAAGGCTTTCGGCAAAGTTAAAATTTCTACCGCAAAGATAAAGAAAATAGAAGAAAAAACTCACCATGATATTATTGCTTTCTTAAAGCATATCTCCGGCCAAATGGGTCCTTTAGCACAATATCTTCATTGGGGCTTAACCTCTTCGGATCTTTTAGATACTACTTTAGCCTGGCAGATAAAAGATGCCACTAAAGTTATTTTAAAAGATTTAGATGTTTTACTGAAAGAAGTAAAACATAAAGCTTTAAAGTATAAAGATACTTTATGTATGGCTCGGACTCACGGCGTGCATGCAGAAATTTATAGTTTTGGGCTTAAATTTTTATATCTCTATAATGACTTAGAACAAGAAAGGCGATTATTAAGCGAGAGCATGAATTATGTAGCTTGCGGAAAGATATCCGGGGCAGTAGGGACTTTTGCCTATCTTGATCCTAAGATAGAGGAATATATTTGCCAAAAAATCGGCATCAATAATGCTGCTATTTCTACTCAAATAGTTTCTCGAGAGAGGATAGCTTATTATTTATCGGTAATTTCGCTAATCGGTTCTACTTTAGAACGCTTTGCTACCGAAATTCGGCACCTTCAGCGCAGTGAAGTATTCGAAGCCCAGGAGCCTTTCTATAAAGGTCAAAAAGGTTCCAGTGCTATGCCACATAAACAGAATCCTATAATTTGCGAAAGAATCTGCGGCCTTTCCCGGCTTTTACGGGCTAATATGTTGGCAGCTTCCGAGAATATAAATCTTTGGCATGAAAGAGATATCTCGCACTCTTCGGTAGAGAGAGTAATTTTACCGGATTCCACCATAGCCTTAGATTATATGCTGGGGAAGTTTAAAGAAGTAATTAAAAATTTGAGAATTTATCCCCAGCAAATGTTAAAAAATATCGAGTTGAATCGGGGGATAGTTTATTCTCAAAAGTTATTACTTAGTTTAATGAATAAAGGTTTATCCCGTATGGCTGCTTACGATGTTGTTCAGAATATAGCTTTGAAAGTAGTAAATAGCAATTCTACTTTTTTAAAGGAAGCTAGCAAAGATAAGACCGTTAAAAAGCTTTTAAAAGATAAAGACCTAAAAGAAATTTTTAGTCCTTATACATATCTTTCGAATATTAATAAGATTTACCAAAGGTTTAAATTAGTTTAGTTTTCCAATATTTGTCTTAATTTGATAAGAGGCAAATGGATGAGGAAGATGTTTTCTTTTTTAGAATATGATTTGGAGAATAGAAGTATTTTCTAAGAAAAAAGAGTCTTGCCCTAAAATAGAGACCCAAATAAAAGATTTAGGCTTCGATGCCGATTGTAAGGTTTATTTTAAAGAAGTATACCTTATCGACGCCGATTTAGAGAAAAATAGCATCGAGGAGATAGCAACTAAACTATTAATTGATCCGGTATTACAAGACTATTGTCTAACCGAAGGGGTATTTGAAAATAAACCCGCCTATAACCAAATACTAATCACTTATAATCCGGGAGTATGCGATCCGGTAGCTATGTCTTTGGAAAAAGCTATAAGGGATTTGTCTTTAAGCGTAAAAAGCACCAGAACAGCTAAGTTCTATGAGTTTTACGGTTTATCCGAATACCAGATAGGTGAGTTTTCCAGTCGGATTTTGTATAATCCTTTAATTGAGCACATAGTTGATTACGATAAAACCAAACATATTGAGACCCTCGATGAATTTTCCGGGCGTGATTATAAGTTTAAGCTAATTATCGTAAATATCTTAGATGCCGATGATGATAAACTAATAAAGATATCCCATAAAGGGTGTTTGTCTTTGAGCTTGGAGGAGATGAAAATTATCCGGGATTACTTTAAAAAGTTAAACCGTAATCCTACGGATTGTGAGTTAGAAACAATAGCTACGCTTTGGTCAGAACACTGTGCTCATAAAACTTTTAGAGGCATTATCGAATACGAACATAGGGATAGCAGTAATAAGCTAATCCAAAAAGAAGTGTTTAACAACCTTCTTAAGTCGACGATAGCCAAGGCAACTAAAGAAATAAATTCTTTGGATTGCGTATCGGTATTCGAAGATAATTCCGGAATCGTTAAATTCGACGAAAATAATAATATTTGTTTTAAGGTCGAAACTCATAACCATCCTTCGGCTTTAGAACCTTACGGCGGAGCTTCGACCGGTATCGGTGGAGTAATCCGGGATATTTTAGGTACTGGCAGTGCGGCTCGACCTTTTGCTTCAGTTGATGTTTTTTGTTTTTCTACTTGGGATATATCCTATTCGAATTTACCTCAAGGTTTACTACACCCTAAGAGGATAATGAGAGGCGTAATTAGAGGAGTCCGGGATTACGGAAACCGTATGGGTATTCCGACTGTGGCTGGAGCAGTTCTTTTTGATGAAAGATTTTTAGGTAATCCTTTAGTATATTGCGGAACTTTAGGCTTGATATCTAAGGATAAGTCTTTTAAACGGGTTAAAGCCGGAGACCTGATTATTCTTTGCGGTGCCAGAACCGGACGGGATGGAATTCACGGTGCTACTTTTTCTTCTAAAGAATTAGACGAACAAACCGTAGGTTTAACCAGTGCGGTTCAGATCGGCAATCCAATTGAAGAAAAAAAACTTACCGAAGCAATTTTAAGGGCTCGCGATAAAAATTTATTCGAGGCTATAACCGATTGCGGTGCCGGAGGAATATCCAGTGCTATAACCGAATTAGCTAAAGGCTACGGAGCTAAAGTTTATTTAGATAAAGTGCCTTTGAAATATAGAGGGTTAAATTATACCGAGATTTGGATATCGGAATCGCAGGAAAGAATGGTATTTTTTACCACTCCGGATAATTTAAAAGAGATACAGCAAATTTTCGAGGAAGAGGATGTAGAAATAAGCGTGGTAGGCGAAGTAAGCGGTACTAACAAGCTTACCCTTTTTTATGCTGATAATAAAGTCTGCGATTTAGATATGGATTTTATTTTTAACTTGCCTAAACTCAAGAAACAAGCACTTTGGATAGAGAAAAAACAAGAAGATTGCAAGATAGAAGAAAAAAATAATTATGATAGCGACTTAAAGAATTTAATTTCCCGCCATAATATAGCCTGTAAAGATTGGATTTTACGGGAGTACGACCATGAAGTACAAGGTGGCTCGGTAATAAAATCTATCGAAGGATTCGATACTTTGGCGGTAAATGATGCTGCGGTAGTGCGGCCGGATTTGAGCAGCAAAAAAAGCGTAGCAGTAGGATTGGGGATAAATCCTTTCTATTCCGATATCGATCCTTATTGGATGGCGGCTTTAGCTTTAGACGAGGCTTTAAGAAATGTAGTGTGCGTAGGAGCAAGTTTAGATAAGACTTTTATTTTGGATAATTTTAGCTGGGGATCTCCGATGGATAAAAAAGTTTTAGGGGGCCTCATCCGGGCTTCTTTAGCCTGCTATGAATTTGCTACCTATTACGGAGTCCCTTTTATTTCCGGTAAGGATAGCCTTTATAACGAGTATATGTTAGGAGGAAAACACATCTCTATTCCCGGAACTTTGCTTATTTCAGCGGTGTCGGTAATATCTGACTGGCAAAACTGCATAACCGGAAGTTTTAAGAATGAAGGGAATTTAGTATATATAGTTGGTTTTACTAAGCCGGAATTAGGCTCATCGGAATATTTTCGTAGCTTATCTTTAAAGAAAGGCTTAGTGCCAAAAGTCGATAAAAAAAGAGCCAAAAAGATTTTGGTGCAATTATCAGCTGCGATCCAAAAAGGGTTAATCTTATCGTGTCATGATTGCTCGGAGGGTGGTTTAGCAGTAGCTATTTCCGAGATGTGCCTGGGTTCTAATTTAGGAGCAAGTATATTTTTAGGAGAAGTTCCCAAAGAATCGAATATGTTTGATTATGAAACTTTATTTTCCGAATCACCTTCGCGGTTTATTATCGAAGTATCCAAAGATAAAAAAAATTTATTAGAAAAGTCTTTAGCCGGTTTAAATTACGGACTTATCGGCTGCGTTAACGATACACAAAAGTTAGTTATTTACAATCCTAAATCAGCAGAAATAATTAATTTAGGTCTACCGGATTTAAGAAAATCTTGGATGGAGACTTTTGAAGAATATAGGATATAGATAAAGATAATGGGACCAAAAGTATTAATCATAAGGACTGCTGGCACTAATTGCGATAAAGAGACTGAGTTTGCTTTCATAAAAGCTAAAGCCGTAACTTCTTTGGCGCACATAAATTTCATAAAACAAAAAAAGGATCTTAGCCAGTATCAAATAATTTGTATACCGGGAGGTTTTAGCTACGGCGATGACTTAGGAGCTGGAAAAATACTTTCTTTAGAATTCATCTGTTGGCTAAGAGAAAGTATTACTAACTTTATTGCTAAAGGCGGGTTAATTCTTGGTATTTGCAATGGCTTTCAGGTATTAGTCAAAACCGGGATATTACCTGATTTGGATTTTCGGCAGAAAGTTACTTTGACTACTAACGATTCTGCTAGATTTGAAGACCGCTGGGTTTATTTGAAGGTAGAATCAAAAAGTATTTGGCTTGGAAATTTACCGCCAATCATAAAATTACCGGTTGCCCACGGAGAAGGAAAATTCTATGCAAATAACGATATTTTAGATAAAATAAACGCTAACGGTCAGGTTGTTTTAAGGTATAGCAACAGTAAAGGAGAGTTAGCAGGATACCCTTTTAATCCTAACGGCTCACTAGCTAATATCGCCGGAATTACCGATTCCAGCGGTAAAATTTTAGGTTTAATGCCTCATCCCGAAAGATGTATCTTTGAACACCAATCGCCGTTTTGGACTAAGAATTTATATTCGGCCGACGCCAAAAATTTTATTTTCGGACGTTATTTTTTTGAAAACGCCGTTAATTATTTTAAGTAATTTAAGATGCAAAAATCTTCCTACAAAAGAGCTGGTGTTAATATAACTAAAGCCGATGGCTTTGTGGGCAAATTAAAAAGTTTTTTTAAATATAAAGATTTTAGCAATATTTCGGCTTTTGGTTCACCGTTTTATTTTAAACCCCTTCTAAAAAAATATCCTAAACCAGTTTTGGTATCTTCTACCGATGGTGTAGGGACTAAATTAAAAATTGCCCAGCAGTTTAATATCCATCATACTATCGGGCAAGATTTAGTGGCGATGAATGTTAATGATATCATCTGTTTGGGAGCAAAGCCTTTATTCTTTTTAGATTATATCGCTTGCGGAAAGTTAAAGGCCGAAATTTTGCAAGAGGTATTTAAAGGTATCAATAAAGGTTTAAGCAGTTCTGATTGCTTTCTTTTAGGCGGAGAGACTGCCGAGATGCCCGGTATGTATAAAAAAGATGAGTATGATTTAGCGGGTTTCTGCGTAGGAGCGGTTGACAAAGACAGAATTATCGATGGCAGTAAAATTAAAGAAGGAGATTTAATATTAGGCTTAGAATCTTCGGGGCTGCATTCCAACGGCTTTTCTTTAGTAAGGGCGGTTTTAAATTCTCGAGAGCTAAAGAAACAGATAAAAGAAGTTCTTCAGCCTACCCGTATTTATGTAGAGATGATACTTTCTTTATTATCAGTATTAGAAACAATTAAGTCGCCTGTAGTTAAAGGCATTGCCCATGTTACCGGCGGTGCTTATTATAGTAAAGTAACTAAAATTTTACCGCCGTCATTAGGTATGGTAATAAATAAAAACAGCTGGAAAATACCAAAGATTTTTAAAACTATTCAGGAAAAAGGCCATATCGATGAAAGAGAAATGTATAGTGTATTTAATATGGGCATAGGTATGATTTTAGTAGTAGATAAAAACCAGGCTAACAAAGTTATAAATTATTTAAATAAGAAAGTTAAAAGTTATTTGTTGGGAGAAATAATTAAGTCTTCCCAAAAGATGACTCTGATTTAAAAATAAGTTATGAGAGTTTTAGTGATCGGCTCTGGAGGAAGAGAGCACTGTTTAGCCTGGAAAATTTCCCAATCTTCCCGCGTGGATAAAATTTATTGTGCTCCGGGTAATGGCGGAATTTCCTTAATTGCCGAAAATGTAAATATTTCTGCTACCGATATCAAAGGCCTTTTAGAATTTGCTATTAAAAATAATATAGATTTGACCGTAGTAGGCCCAGAAACGCCTTTGGTAGCCGGTATAGTGGATGAATTCGAGTTAGAAGGCTTACCGGTATTCGGTCCTTCCAAAGATTTAGCTCTTTTAGAAGGGAGTAAAGTTTTCGCCAAAGAGTTAATGCATAAATATGGTATTCCTACCGCTGATTTTAAAGTTTTCGATGATGCTCGGCAAGCTAAAGAATATATTGCTAATAAAAAAATGCCTTTGGTAGTTAAAGCCGACGGTTTAGCTGCCGGTAAAGGAGTAATGGTCTGCGGTTCTTTGAAAGAAGCCCAGCAAGCTATAGATGCGATTATGGTGGAGAAGCAATTTAAAGATGCCGGTAGAAAGGTAGTTATCGAAGATTATCTTAAAGGAGAAGAAGTTTCTTTGCTGGCATTTATCGATGGTAAAACAGTCATTCCTTTAGTCTCTTCCCAAGACTATAAACGGATTTATGATAAGGATAAAGGACCTAATACCGGAGGCATGGGGGCTTATTCTCCAGTACCATTGGTAAATAAAAGCATTTCAGATGTTATTAGGGAAAAAATTTTTATTCCCCTTATTAATGGATTATATCAGGAAGGTAAGATATATAAGGGGATACTTTATGCCGGTTTAATGGTAAAAGATAATGAGCCTTACGTTTTAGAGTTTAATACAAGATTTGGTGATCCGGAAACCCAAGTTATACTGCCGAAATTAGAAAGCGATTTAGTAGATATTATGGTTAAAACTATCGAAGGTAATCTTGAAGAAGTAGAATTGAAGTGGGATAAAAAATTTAGTTTAGGTGTAGTTCTAGCTTCAGGAGGATATCCAGGGAACTATGAGAAGGATAAAATTATTAAAGGTTTGGATAATCTAGATGGTTCTAAAAAAATTTTTACTTTTCACGCCGGTACTAGAATTCAAAACGGTAATTTTGTCACTGATGGAGGACGGGTATTAAATATTGTCGGTTTAGGTGATACCATAAAACAGGCCCGCGATAACGTTTATAGCGCTATAAATAATATTGAATTTGAAGGTATGTATTATCGTAAAGATATTGGCAGTAAACTACTATAGGGAGGTAAAAAGATGATCGGCAAGATAGCAATCATTTTAGGAAGCAAAAACGATTTAGCTAAACTAGAAGAAGGCATAGAGTTGTTAAAAGAGTTTAAGATACCTTACCGGTTAGAAGTTATCTCGGCGCACCGCAATCCCGATACTTTAAGAGAATTTTGCCAGAAAGCCGCTAAGCAAAATATAGAAGTTATTATAGCCTGTGCCGGAATGGCTGCAGCGCTGCCGGGTTTTATCGCCTCTTATGTCAATATTCCAGTTATAGGAGTAGCTTTACGGGGAGGCCTCATGGATGGTTTAGACGCTCTTTTTTCGATAATCAGTGCTCCTAAAGGAATTGGTTTAGCTTCTACGGGGTTAGATAAGAGTGCTTTTATCAACGCTATTATTTTATCGTTAGAGATATTAGCGCTTAAAGATAAAAAATATCTTTCTAAACTTAAAGAAATAAAAAATAAGTTTAAATAGTTAGTCTAAAAGAATGCTTTACTACCTTAACTAATT
The DNA here is from genome assembly GCA_017994375.1 of Candidatus Omnitrophota bacterium. Lineage (GTDB taxonomy): Bacteria > Omnitrophota > Gorgyraeia > Duberdicusellales > 4484-171 > JAGOLA01. The sequence continues at coordinate 8,191 of JAGOLA010000038.1, forward strand.
TTGTAGATAAATACTTACAGAAGTGAAAAGAATATTAGTTGATACCAGCAATATTGATCAGGAGCTTATTAAAATTGCTGCTCAAACTATACTGCAAGGCGGAATTGTAGCTATTCCTACCGAAACAGTGTACGGCTTAGCCGGCTTAGCTAGACAGGAGATAGCCGATAAGCTTTATACCATGAAACAAAGAGCTAAAGATAAGCCTTTTTCTATAGCTTTGGGAGATGTAAATAAAGCTATTAGCAATTATTTTGAAGTTATGCCGCCTTTTAGCTATCGGTTAGTAGAGAAATTTTGGCCAGGCCCTTTAACCATAGTCTATTATAACCGCCAAGGAGAGAGCATCGGCATAAGAGTGCCGGCACACGCTGTCGCCAATGAGATCCTAAAAGAGGTAAATAAAGCTGTATATTTGCCCTCGGCTAATTTAAGTGGCCAAAAGGAAGCTTTGATGGCTTCAGAAGTAGAAGCGGTCTTTGATGGGAATATCGATCTGATAGTAGACGGTGGAAAATGCAGTTATTCTAAGACCTCTACGGTTTTGGATTTGACAGCCAAGCCGTTTAAAGTGCTAAGAGAAGGGGTAGTAAGCGAAGAAGAAATCGCTAAAATTTTTATCAGAAAAAGAATTATTTTTGTCTGTACCGGCAACAGCTGTCGTTCTCCTCTAGCCCAGTATTTATTAGAAAAATATTTGAGGGAAGATCGTCCTTATTTTGACGAAAGATATGAAATAATTTCTGCCGGTACATCGGCATATTCCGGAGCTAAAATCTCATCAGCAGTAGAAGACATTCTTAGCAATAAAGAAGGCATAGATAGCAGTGTTTTCCGCTCTCGGTTATTAGACAGGTATCATTTGCTTTCTTCGGATTTAATTTTTACCATGGAAGAGAGGCAGCGCCAGTATATTTTGAACTTTGAACCTAGTACCGAAGGCAGGGTCTTTAACCTAAAAGAATTTCTTCCGGAGCGGTTAAAAAAAGATATTCCGGACCCTATCGGCCGGGATATAAATTATTACAACGAAGTTTATTCCTTAATAAAAGAAGCTATCTTTGAGTTAAGAGATTGGGTATAATATAAACTTATTGTTTTAAGGTAGTTTAAAAGCTAATTAAGATAAGGAGGAACATTGAAGATTTCTATAGCTTCGGATCATCGTGGTTTTAAATTAAAAGGAATTTTATCGCAATATTTAAAAGAACAGGGCCATAGCGTCGTAGATAGTGGAACTTATACCAACGAGCCGTGTGATTATCCCGATTATACCTATTCAGCAGTCGTAGCTTTAAAAAATAAAGAAGTAGAACGGGCTATCGTTATCTGTTATAGCGGTATCGGCAGCTGTATTGCCGCTAATAAAGTGAAAGGTATAAGAGCTGCTTTGGTTTATAACTTAAAGAGCGCTTGCTTATCTCGCCGGCATAATGATAGTAATGTTTTAGTTCTGCCTTCCTGTTTATTTAAGATTGATTATGCCAAAAAAATAGTTTCGCGATGGCTTAAAGAAAGTTTCGAAGGCGGACGCCATTTACGTCGTTTAAGAAAGATAAAAGAAATAGAGGAGAAGGAAAATGCTTAAAGAGCTAAAAGATATCGACAAGCAGGTTTATGAGAGCGTAAAACACGAATTTAAGCGTCAAAAAGAACATGTTGAATTAATTGCCAGTGAAAATTTTGCTCCTCCGGCGGTATTAGAAGCCCAGGGATCGGTATTAACTAATAAATATGCCGAAGGCTATCCAAGGGCACGTTGGTACGGCGGATGCGAATTCGTAGATGAAGTAGAGGATTTAGCCCAGATGAGGGTAAAAAAATTATTCGGTGCCCAATATGCTAATGTTCAACCCCATTCCGGAACACAAGCTAATATGGCTGTAATGATGGCAGTTTTAGAAGTCGGCGATACTATTTTAGCTATGGATTTAGCTTGCGGCGGCCATCTTTCGCACGGACACCCTTTAAATTTTAGCGGTAAGTTTTATAAAGTAGTAGCCTACGGAGTTAACAGAGAAACCGAGTCTTTAGATTATAACGAAATAGAATATCTGGCTTTAAAGCATAAACCCAAGATGATAATTGCCGGTGCTAGTGCTTATCCGCGGGTAATCGATTCGGCTAAGTTTCGTAAAATAGCTGATAAGGTGAAAGCTTATCTTTTGGTGGATATGGCTCATTTTGCCGGTTTAGTAGCGGCGAAAATACACCCTAATCCTTGCGAATTTGCTGATTTTGTGACTTCAACTACTCATAAGACTTTGCGCGGTCCTCGGGGAGGATTTATTTTAGCCAAAGAGGAATTTGCTAAAAAAATTAATACTGCGGTTTTCCCGGGAGTCCAAGGCGGACCACTTATGCATGTTATCGCCGCTAAGGCGGTAGCTTTTGGCTTAGCATTTAAAAAAGAGTTTATTAATTATCAAAAGCAAGTAGTAGCTAATGCCAGCTATTTTTCTAAGATAATGGCCGAGAAAGGCTATAGGATAGTAAGCGGAGGTACGGACAATCATCTTTTCTTGGTAGATTTAAGCCCTAAGAATATTAGCGGAAAAGAAGCCACCGCGATATTAGGAAAAATTAATATTACGGTTAATAAAAATCTTATACCGTTTGATTCTAAACCACCGGCAGTTGCCAGCGGAATTAGAATCGGCACACCTGCTATTACTACCAGAGGAATGAAAGAGAAAGATATCAAAACTGTAGCAGAATTTATCGATGTTGCCTTAGAAAATAAAGATGATGCCGATAAGTTATCGGAAATAAAAAGAAAGGTCTCTAAATTTATAAAAAAATTCCCTCTTTACTAAATTTTGAAATTAGATGAAAACAAAATTAAAGAAATCGGTAAAACTTAAGAGGCCAAGCTGGGATGAATATTTCATGAAGGTTGCCTTCTTAGTATGTGAACGGGCCAGCTGTCTAAGGAGAAAAGTAGGAGCGGTATTAGTCAAGGATAAACAGATTTTAGCTACCGGTTATAACGGTGCACCCCGGGGCATTGTTCACTGTGAAGTCATTGGTTGCTTAAGGCAAAAATTAAATATTCCTTCCGGTGAACGCCATGAGATATGCCGGGGCCTGCATGCAGAACAAAATGTTATTCTTCAAGCAGCCTTACAC
>JAGOLA010000039.1 GCA_017994375.1 Candidatus Omnitrophota bacterium
GTTTAGATCCTTTAGAAGAAGAAAGAACCTCTCCTTTTCCTTGCTTAGTTCACCGCTACCCCGATAGGGTTTTACTCTTGGTTACCAGTAGATGTTTTATGTATTGCCGTCACTGCACCCGTAAACGGCTTTGGAAAAATGAGTCTTTTGTCCCTTCTTTGGATTTAATTGGCAAAGCCATAAACTATATTCGTAATAAGCCACAGATAAGAGAAGTTATAGTATCGGGAGGCGACCCTTTAACTTTATCAACCGAACGGCTGGACCAAATACTTTCTTTATTAACGAACTTAAAAAACATCGAGGTGATACGTATTGGCACTCGGGCGCCGGTAGTTTTACCCCAAAGAATAGACAAACATCTTTGCAGTATTTTAAAAAAATATACTAATCTCTGGATAAATATCCAATTTAATCATCCTCGAGAAATTACTCCTCTTTCCGAGCTGGCTTGCAGAAAGTTACAACAATGTGGCATACCTTTAAGTAATCAATCGGTCCTTCTTAAAGGAATAAACGATAATTTACGAACAATGAAAGAGTTATGCCAAAAATTGCAAAAAATTAGAGTCCGGCCATATTATTTATTCCAGTGCGACCCAGTAGTTGGTGTAAGCCATTTTAGAACTTCCGCTTTGAAAGGAACAGAGATTATAAAAAGAATGAGGGGTTATACCAGCGGAATGTGCATTCCCAATTTTGTTATTGATGGGATAGAAGGGAGAGGGAAGATACCTCTGATGCCGGAACACTTAATTGCTAAGAAAAAGGATTGTTTGATTTTGAAAGATTACAAGGGAGAAATTTTTGCTTACCCTGAACCGCAGTGTTAGAAATGAAAATAGGGATAATTTGCAATTTAAAAGATAAAAACTTAGATAGCGAATATTCGGAAGAGTTCGATACCATAGAAACTATTCAAGCCATAACCGAAATCCTAACAAAGCACGGCCATGATGCCGTACATCTGGAAGCTAACCCTAAAATCGCCCAATTAGCTTTGGAAAACAAGATAGATTTTGCCATAAATTTAGCGGAAGGTTATTTTGGCCGAAGCCGAGAATCTCAAATACCGGCCCTATTGGAAATGCTAAATATACCTTATAGTGGTTCTGACCCTATAACATTAGGTTTAGCTTTAGATAAGGTTTTAGCTAAAAGAGTCGCCAGCCATTGTAAAGTGCCCACTCCTAATTATTCAGTGCTAAAGAATAAAGAGGATTTAGCCGGTATCGGTAATAAGCTGAAATATCCCTTGATAACAAAGCCTTGTTGGGAAGGTTCTAGCAAGGGGATTTATAATAGATCAAAGTCTACGGTTTTAGGCGAGTTAGAAGAGAACATAAAACATCTTTGGAGTAAATATCCGCATCAGCCGATATTAGTCGAAGAGTACATTAAAGGTAGAGAAATTACCGTAGGTATTATCGGTAATAGTAATCCCCAAGTTCTCGGGATTATGGAGATAGCAAATAAAAATGCTACCGCCGATGATTTTTTTTATTCCCTAGAAACAAAAAGAGATTGGAAAAAGCTGGTAGATTATATAGTGCCTACTCGACTGGGAACTAGTTTAGAAGATAAGATAAAACAATACGCCCTTTTACTGTTTAAAGAATTTGACTGCCGGGATATAGCAAGAGTGGATTTTAGGGTATCAGCGCAAAATGAGATTTTTTTTCTAGAAATTAATCCCTTGCCAGGCTTATCGCCCCAATATTCCGATTTGGTAATAATGTCTAGGAAGCACAGCTTAAGTTACGAAGACTTGATTTGCAAAATAGTATCTTGCGCTTTTGCAAGATACGGTTTTGTTTTCCAAGAAGCCTCAAAGAATAATTATGCCAGAGCATAGTATCATTAAGCCAAAAATCTTAGAAAAAGGCGATACTATCGGCGTAGTTGCTCCGGCCAGTTCTTTTGATCCTAATAATTTCGCCAGAGGATTGCAAAAATTAGAATCTTTAGGCTATCAAGTAAAATATGAACGCTGTATATTTAGCCCGAGCTGGTCAAAAGACGGCCAGGATAGAAAAAGAGCCGAACAAATAAATCGTATGTTTGCCGATAAAAAGGTCAAAGCCATATTCTGTGCTAAAGCCGGCTATGGTTCGATGAACATCATACCTTTTATCGATAAAGATATTATCAGAGGAAACCCTAAAATTTTTGTCGGCTATAGCGATATTACTGCTTTATTGTTATACCTGCAAAAGGTAGGCAAGATGGTAGTATTTCATGGCCCGGTTATCTCTAATGAAATCTACGAAGGAATGAGCGATTTGACGTTAGGTTATTTATTGAACGCTATTGCTAAGTATGCCTCTTTAGGCAAATTATCGTTTCCAACTCTTAAAGTTATTAAGCCAGGCAAAAAATCCGGAAGGTTAGTAGGTGGCAATATGACATTGATTGTGAATATGCTAGGTACTTCTTATGAGATTGAGACTAAAGATAAAATTTTATTTTTAGAGGATGTAGACGAAGATTTAGATAGTATCATCAAGTATTTGAAAGCTATGAAGAAGGCAAAAAGATTCGAAAAAATGAAAGGTCTAGTATTCGGTAAAATGGTTAATTGCTTTGATAGCAAAGATAAAGAAGAAAAAGCCAGAGATAGGATTAATAGTTTATTTAAAGATTTAGACATACCAATACTTTACGGTTTTCCCTCCGGGCATATAGCCAAAAGAGGCGAACCGCGGATTACTTTGCCGTTGGGTTTAAAAGCAACGGTGAATTCCAAAGATTTATCAGTAACGATAAACGAATCGGGGGTTTGTTAAGTTATGAGAAAATATGACTTTGGTCTTAGTTGGAGTGGTACTAAAAAAGAATTTTTCGTAAGTTGCTTACAAAAATTTTGTAAAGAGAACAAACTTTCTTTTTTGTGGATTTCTCAAGATAATATCCGGGAAATTTTAAGAATTGCTGAAAGAGGAAAAATTAAAATCAAAGTGCTTTTAGACACGGAGGCAACTTACAATAAGAGAGATGATTTATATTCCCGTATTTGTTATGCCATAAAAGACTTCGGAGGAGTCGTAATCAACGATCCCGACAGGACTAAGTTCGCGGTAGATAAATCAATAACTCATTTTGAATTAATTAACGCTAATATAAATGTTCCTTATACGGTAGTAGTAAGAAATTGGGAGCCGGATTATTTTCGTTTAACCGATGAAGAACGAAAAAAATTAAAGGTACCTTTTATAATAAAGCCGGCTAGCGGTTACGGCCAGCTAGGAGTAATAAAAGAAGCCCGAGGTTCTATCAAAGAAATTGCCCAAGCGCGCCATTTTGATCGAGGAGATAATTTTTTGTTACAGGAAAAAATAATACCTTTGCGGCTAAACGGTAAAAGAGCTTGGTTTAGAGTTTTTAATGTCTTTGACACTATCATCCCTTGCTGGTGGGACGATCACGAAAATTTATACGAACATGTTACTTATGAAGAGTTTAATGATTACCGTCTTTTTCTTCTGGCTAAAATAGCCTCTAAAGTAGCCAGCATAACCCGAATGGCCTGGTTTTCGACGGAAGTAGCGATAGATAAACAGGATGACAAGATGCGTTTTATAGCTATAGATTATGTCAATGACCAATGTGATATGAGCGCTAAATCCGAAACTAGCAGCGGTGTGCCCGATGCTGTCGTAGAGTATACCGCTAAAAACATAGTTAGTTCTGCCGTACATTTAATAAATCAAAAAGACATAAGCAAAAAATATAGTATTTATTTAAAGGACGCTACTATCGATGTAAGAGGTTTGGGTTCTTCGCCTAGTCTTCTAAGGCAGATATTCCCTTCAGCGATGAATACTAAAAAGATAAAAGATAGTAAGACCGCAGAATAGTTTAAATAAAATCTTTGGTTTTATCATCCTGTTAGAATTAATATAAGCTTAAATATTATTATGGAAAGTTTAGCCAAGAGCCTTATTTTTATAGGGGTAAGTATCTTTATTTTAGGTTTAGTATTATTGATTGTCGTCAAACTTAAGATTCCTTTTCTAGGTCGGCTCCCCGGAGATATCTCTATCCAAAAGGAAAATTTTTCTTTTTATTTCCCTCTTACTAGCGGTATTATAATCAGTATTATTTTAAGTCTATTATTTAGGATATTTTTAAGAAAATAATTACGGCTTTAGAGGCTATTTTGGCTTGACAGTCCTAAAGAGAAGAGTTAATCTGAAATGTAGGAATTTTATAATTTAGAGGTAGATATAATGGGTAGAGAGTTTGAACGATACATGTCGGAGGAGTGTGAGCGTCTAATCCTTAGCCATTGGAGTAAACAGATTATCGAGAGAAAATTAGATGATGTTATAAAATTCGTTACCGAAGAAATAAATCCTTATTGTGAAGAAATGAAAAAGGAAGGCAGAATTTGGTACTATCAAGGAAGAGAATTGCCGTTTCCGACGGTTCAAATTAAAAAAACGCCACTTTCTTTATTACTCCAGCTTAGTATCGAAGAAGAGCAAAGACCTTTAGATAATGAAGATATAAAGGCTTCCAAAAACGGAGAAGAAAAAAGAAAATATCCTAGAGTCGATAGTAAATTTATGATTAATTATAAAACCGATTTAGTTTCTGCTTATGATTTGACTCAGACCGAAAACATAAGCCAAGGTGGAGTACTCCTGACCATTAATAAAATGTTTACTAAAGGTACAATATTATCTATGATTATCAGGTTCCCTCTTATTCCTCAAAAAATAGAGGTAAAAGGCGAAGTAGTGAATGTGAAGCAGAAAGGGAATAGTCGTTTTTTTGAAACCCGAATTAGGTTTCTAAATTTGGATGAAGAAATTTCCAATAAGTTGGGTGAGTTCATTAACGAACGCCTAAAAAGAATATCATAGAGGTAAGTTATTATTTTTATAAATTTTTAAAAGGAATAATACAATGATAATTCTCTTATGGTTATTAATCGTAGTGGCAACCATAGTAACTATTTTTGCCTTTTTTTCCCCTGAGGGCCTGAATTGGGTAAGTAAGGCAACTTCGAATAAATTTTCTATAGAAACCGAAATCAAACAATTAAGAGAGCAGGTAAACTCTTTGATATTGCAATTGCAAACTTGGCAGGATAGAGAGCGTAATTTTTTAGAACAACTAGTCTCTAAAAGTAAGTCACAAATTGCTCAAGATAAAACGAAAGAACTTTTTGGGAATAATTTACAATTACAGCAGAAAATAAAAGAATTATCGGTTTTTGAAGAAAAGAATAAAGAGTTTCGTCAAGAAGTCTTCAGATTGACTGCTATAGTCAAGAGATTAGAAGATGAAAATGACAAGCAAAAAAATATTATTGATAAGTTACACGATAAAGGAATAACTTTGCAGAAAGAGCTGGAAGAAATTAGGAAAGAAAAGGCCAAGATAGAGAAGATTATTTCGGATCAAAATAAAATAAATTTAGAATTAGAAAAAGAGACCAGAAAATTGAAAGAAAAGAATAGTGAACTTGCTGACGGCTTATCCTATGAACTTAATAATTAAGCGAGACTTACATTAAAGGAGGAAGTTATGGAAGAACAAAATAAAAATTTTTTTGATCCTAAAATATTAAGAGAAACACTAGAAAAATTAGGTGGTAATCCTTACCATAAGTTTAATATCGCTTTTGCTTTAATGAATGTTATCCCGATGCTAGTGTTTTTTTATCTTTTAATAACTAAATTATTCAATATCGATATCCTAGCTACCCATATCGGGTTTATTTTGTTTGTAGTAATTGTTATTTCTCTGGGAGGTTATTACGTAGGTTATCGAATGATAAAAAACTTTCTTGATCAGGTAGTAACGTATCTTTTGAGGGTAACGCAATACAATGAACAATTAAAAAATAGCCTTGCCGAAGCCTTTAGCTCTATATCCGTAGATAGTCAGGCATAATCTCATAAATTAGAAAAAAGGAGTGACTAATGGATTGGAAAATATTTTTAACTACTTTTAGTGCCATATTCTTAGCTGAGTTAGCAGATAAAACTCAATTTATAGGTATAACTATGTCTGCCAAATCACAAAAACCCTTTAGTGTTTGGTTAGGCTCGGTTTCTGCTTATCTAGTAATTACTGCCGTATCGGTATTATTAGGTTTATTAGTATCAAAATATCTTAAGCCGGAATTGATAAAGTATTTTAGCGCCATAACGTTTATTATTATAGGTGTACTGATTTTTTTAGAAATAATTTAATCTCTTTTTAACAGTTTTTTTATTGACACTAACAATATGGATAGTAAAATTAATAATAAGAGAGGTGAGATATGAGAAAAATATCTTATAGTTTGACTGTGTTAGGCATAATTTTAGCCGTAACTGCGATAGTAGGACGATTTATTGATACTTCGACGGTTTCTTTCGGCGGTTTATCTATTTCGATAAGCGCTAGCGCCGGCTTAGTGGTTGCCAACACCGTATTGTTGCTTTCTATACTTGCCGTTCTTTACGCTAAAAAATAATTCTTATTAATAAGTAGCGTTTCCAATCGTTTTATCCTCGCTGTTTTTATAGATTTCTAACGATATCTAGGTGAGATAAAGTTTTTGAGTTTAATCGATTTTAGCCGATTTAATTTTTATTAAAAGTAATGAAATTTATTAATAATCTTTTTTTCCGTATAATATTAAACTCACTGTTATTACAATTGTTATTTTTCTTTTTGGCTTTTAGCGAAACAATCGTTTTTAAATCCGGCCGGACAGCAGATGTCAAAGTAATGGATAAAAACGAATATTTTATCAGGGTTACAGACAGCGAGGGAAATATCAAATTTTATAGTACCTATGATATCGAAAAGATTATTGAAGGTAAAACAGAAGATACTAGTAGGCGGAATAAAGTCGAGCCTTTTACTCAGGGTAAACAAATTAGCGTAGAAAGCTCTGCACAACAGGAAGAAGTCAATATTTTGAAAGATGTTTTGGAGGAAATGAAAAAAGATAGCCTGCCGGTAAAGGATAAAAAGAAAAATTCTAATAATACTAAAAAAGGAGGCTCATGAGCGAAAAAAATCCTGAATTAAGTAAAGATTGCCCGGAATGTAAAAGTCATAGAATAGTAGAGGGAAGCGTTTTGAGCCAGCCGGATTATTTTTATTCCGGCGCTTATTTTCGTCCCAAGGATTTAAGGCCTTTTGTTTTAACCGGTATAAATATTCGTTTTAAAAATTTATTTTGCTCTTGTTTAGATTGCGGCTGTATTTGGTCTAAGATAAATAAAGAAAAGTTAATACAAGTCATTGCTTCTAAAGGCAATAAGGCTGTTAAAGATAAGGTTGGTTTAGCTTAAAAAATTACTTTCTATAGCTTTCTTTGATTTTATAATTAATAACGCCAGACATTATCCTCATAAATTTTCCTATTCAATCTAGACTTAAGTAAATATTTACACTTATAATTTATAAGAGTATAATACAATTATTTAGAGAAGATAGACGGTTGTTGTTATCTAAAGAGGAGGAATAATAAATGGAAGAAAGCGGTAAAAGATATTTTGGGACTAGGATGCCTAGCCGTTTTAGAATAGTTAAAGTTATCTTGATTCTAATTGTTATTTTTTCTTTAATTAATGCTTATGCTTTGTTAAAAATGTTTGCCGAAAAAGAATTATTTTCTAAATCCGACTTAACCTATTTTACCTTCCTCTTTATTTTTATAACTGCCGGTTTATCTCTTATCGCGGTTTTAGCTTTTATTTTATATTATAGTTTCGGCGCTCTTTCCCGTATCGAGAAAACCTTAGAAAAAATTGTTAAAGGAGAACGTGTGACGCGGATATCTCTACGCAAGAAAGACCTTATATTTCCTTTAGCAGAGAGGATAAATAAGGTTATTAAATTGTTAGAGCAAAATACGATAGCCTTAAATAAAGATAAGAAAGAAAATACCCTTTAGTATTTCATCGGCAAACAGAATTATTCTAAATTTTCATATTAGGAATCAGGCAAGCATTTTCTTGACTTACCTTATCAAATATGATATTTTAATTTAATAAACAAGGAGGGTTATTATGCAAAAGAAAGCAATTATTTTAGCGGTAATTTTTGTTTTTATAATAAATGGTTGCGCCGTAATTCTACAGAAAGGCAGACGTTCTGATATCGAAAAAATACAGACTCTAGAAGATGAATTAGGACAGCTACGCAATGCCAAAAATATGCTTGAGGAACGTTTAGCTAAAGAGATAGCTGATAAACAGGTTAGCTTGAAGATGGCCGAGAAAGGCCTGGTTATTACTTTTGTTGCCGAGGTGCTTTTTGACTCCGGGAAAGCCGAGCTTCGTAAGGAAAGCTTTCCGGCGCTAAATAAGGTGATATCTATAATACAAGAAACAGTACCAGAAAATAATATTGGTATCGAAGGCCATACTGATAATCAACCGATAAAATATTCGAAATGGAAATCTAACTGGGAGTTATCAAGCCAAAGAGCCCTAAGCGTTCTTTATTACTTAGAAGGAAAAGGGGTAAATTCGATGAGACTTTCGGCTATTGGTTATGGCGAATATCAACCGGTAGCTTCTAATGATAGTTCCGAAGGAAAGCAGCTTAATCGGAGAGTAGAGATAGTTATTTTGCCGAAAGTAGCTAAAAAAGCCGAATTTGATTCTCCGAAGACAATGTCAGAGGAGGAGCTGAAATGAAATCTAATCCTTTAATAATAAGTTTACTGGTTGGTTTAATCGTAGTTTTAGTCATCGGAGGGGTTTCGGTTTCGGTAAAAATGAATTCAATATCAAGGATTTACAAAAAAGAGCTTGCTAAGAATATAAGTTTGGAGAAAAACGTCGAAGATCTGAAAATAGAAAATGATAATCTTAAGAAAGCCATCGAAGCCTTAAACGTAAATATGGAAAATCTAAAGAAAGAGAACGAAAAGCTATTGCAATTAAATAAGACTTTAGAAGATAGCCGCAAGGAAGGTTCGACAAAAAAGACAGCGGGAGAAGAATAGTTTCATTAAACTAAGCTGCGTATTATAAGAAGGGGGCAATTGCCCCCTTAATTTTTAATAACTACCTTTATTACAATGCAGGCAATACCTTATCATGTCGCCATAATTATGGACGGAAATGGCCGCTGGGCAAAGAAGCGCCTTTTACCTCGTACTCTTGGTCATCGGGAGGGAGTAAAGAGAATAAAAGAGATAGTTTTGGAAGCTAAGAAACTTGGCGTAAAAATTTTGACGATTTTTGCTTTTTCTACGGAAAATTGGAATCGGCCCAAAAAAGAAATCAATTATCTTTTTTCTTATCTCGATGATTTTCTGGATGATTATCAAAAAGAACTTATGAAGGAAGGAATAAAGTTGAATGTGATCGGCCGAAAAGATAGGATTAACAAAGCCACCCTTAAAAAAATAGAAAAATTAGAGTTATCTACTAAAAAAAATAAAAATTTTGTATTTAATATAGCTTTAGATTACGGCGGTAAATGGGATATTGTAAATGCTGCTAAGAAAATAATTACAGACTATCAGCAGAAAAAAATCACTCTTGGCGATATCGATGAAAAATTATTTAGTGCCTATCTTTCGTTAAGCGATATTCCGGATCCAGATTTCCTTATCAGGACTTCCGGAGATCAAAGAATAAGCAATTTTTTACTTTGGAATTTAGCTTATAGCGAATTGCATTTTACTCCTACTCTTTGGCCGGATTTTGATAAAAAACAACTTTTAAAAGCCATAGAGGATTATTCTCAACGCGAGAGGAGGTTCGGTAAGGTCGATGAGTAAACGCTTAATTTCGTCTATTATCCTTGGTATTATGACTATTGTGGGGGTAATCTATTATCCTTTGTGCGGTTTATTTACTTGTTTACTTATCGTAGCTGGTCTTTATGAGTTTTATTACATGGTTGAGAAAAAAGGAGTCAATCTTTTTAAACTTTTAGGGATTTTAGTCGGAGTCCTTATTCCGATTACTATCTATTTTCGTTTCCCGGTAGGGGAAGGATGGCAGTTTTTATTCGCGATAATAGGCATTTTTATTCTTTTTTTACTGGAACTTACCAAAAAACAAACTCACCAATCGGTATTATCTATCTCGGCCACAGTATTCGGCGTAATTTATATTTCTTGGTGTTTTAGCTTTTTAATCCGCATAAGGCAGCTTCCCGCCGGCGCTTTACTTACCGGCTTTTTAATTTTAGTTACTAAATCTTCGGATATCGGAGCTTATTTATGGGGTAATAGTTTTGGGAGGACTCCTCTTATCCAAAGAATTAGTCCGAAAAAATCGCTAGAAGGGGCTATCGGCGGATTTTTTACCTGTCTTGGAGTGGGAATTACTTTTTCTTTCTTTATAGAAAGCATTAGTTTTTGGGAAAAGTTTTTCTTGATAGTTATTTTAGCGATAATAGCTCAGTTAGGGGACTTATTCGAGTCACTTATTAAAAGGGATTGCGGCGTAAAAGACTCAGGAACGTTCTTGCCGGGTATGGGCGGAGTACTAGATGTTATTGATAGTCTAATTTTTACCGCACCTACTTTTTATCTATTTCTTACTATGATGCGTTAACAAAATTTCCCGGCTTTTTAACAAAAAATATGAAAAAAGTTGTTATTTTTGGCTCCACAGGTTCTATCGGCAAAAATGCTCTAGAGGTAATCAGAAAAGATAGACAGAGATTCGAAATTATTGGGCTCTGTGCTAATAGAGATACAAAAACTCTTTATTCTCAAATTAAAGAATTTTCTCCGAGCTATGTTTGTGTTGCCGATGAGACAAAAGCCAAAGAGCTAAAAGATAAATTAAGCAAAAAAATAAAATTTTTTAGCGGCCAAGAAGGATTAAAAGAATTTGCTTCTTTAAAATCTGATATTTCTTTAATGGCTATTTCGGGAATTTCTTGTTTAGAGCCGCTTTTAATAAATATAAAGCATGCTAAAAGGATAGCATTGGCTAATAAAGAATCTATAGTTGTAGGCGGTTACTTTGTCTTTCGCTTAGCAAAAGAATTTAATACCGAAGTTTTGCCAGTAGATAGCGAAATCAATGCCCTTTACCAGATTATGGAACAAATGCAAACTTCCAAGTCCGATAGTTTTAAAAAGGTTTATCTTACCGCTTCCGGAGGATCTTTGTATCATAAAAAAGATTTTCTTAAAGTAGGGATAAAAGAGGTACTTTCTCATCCTACCTGGAAGATGGGTAAGAGAATTACCGTCGATAGTGCTACTTTAGTTAATAAAGGATTTGAGACTATCGAGTCGCATTATTTTTTTAATTTACCCTATAAAAAAATAGATATATTGATACATCGCGAATCCATAG
>JAGOLA010000040.1 GCA_017994375.1 Candidatus Omnitrophota bacterium
TCTATCAACCAAAAGATTATTAATAGTATATAATATCGTTTCATTATCGAATTCGGGAAGAGCGGTCACAAAAAGGTAGAATTTGGCTTGGTTTTCTTTTTTCTTAATATTATTCCAATGAGCATACCGGCTACTACAGCCTAAGATAAATTCTGCTTTAAGAAAAAATGGTCTAAGCAAATTCGCTACCTCTAAATTATAAACGTATATTATATCCGGGATATATAAGCCGTTTTCTATCTCTTGAGGATAACTAAACATCCATCTCTTGCCTGTTGTTATGGCAGCGTGTTGAATAGCGTAGCCTTTAGCTTTATACTTATTTGCTATACTCCAAACAATTCTAGCGTAAGAATGCATCTCATGGACGCAACCTAGTTTTTTTATACTATATTTATCTACTGTTTTAGACAGTTGTTTTTCTAAGTAATAATAGAAAATCCAATCTAACTTAAAAACCCAGTCAAACCACTCTAATAATAATAAGCTTTTATCTAAAAAATTTCCTTTAATTTTTAAAAAAGAATAGATACCTCCTTTTAGGAAAAAATACATAAATGCTAATTTTATTCTTAAGGATATTTTTTTAATTTCATTGGCTTTTTCTCCGCAACTATTTTTATGACCGAATACAAATAAGGCATCGTCTTTTTTAGTGCTGACATAAGACGTTTTAAAGTTATGGGCTGCTAAAGGCTGACCGCACATAGACCATATTACCAATAAAGAATTCTTTACCTCTCCATATAAAGCATATTCAAATATTCCTATATCTTTTATGAATCTAAACGGTAGCTTCATTAAAGCAAAGCATAATAAAATTATCTTCTGCCTTAATAATTTGGCTCTATGTCTTTCCCGGTAATTAAAATGCCAAAGCATGCAAACATCGGTATTGCGGGCAGATAAAGGGGAACTAAACAGATAAACTTTCATCTTTTGAGGTATAACTTTAGCAGCCTCAACAATAAAATTTACCGCTAAATACTCAAAATAATCTTTAAGCATTTTTAGATTTTTTATTTTTAAGTATCTTCTCAACTTCGATTAAATCGGATAAAGTATCTACGCTTAAGGCATTATAATCCGTTATCACGCCTTTTATCTTATATCCATTTTCGAGAATTCTTAAAAACTCTACCCCTTCAACAAGTTCTAAGTTAGTTTGAGGCATTTCTACAAACTGAAGTAAAAAATCTTTTCTTAAGGCGTAAAGCCCGATTTGTTTATGAACAACATAATTCTGACGAGTTTTAGGGTAAGGAATAGGGGAACGGGTTAAATAAAGTATAAAATTATCTTTGTCTAAAGCTGCTTTTACAACCGTTACATCTATATAATCACCTATGTTAGAAATAGTTGTGATAAGATTAGTTACATTTACCGACTTATCTTCTAAAAGAGGATTTACGACTTGTTTAATCATTTCTTTATTTACTAATGGTTCGTCTCCCTGTACATTAACAATAATATCAGCTTTTATTGATTTTGCTGCTTCGGCAACTCTATCAGTACCAGTGGGATGGTTAGAACTAGTCATGATGGCTTTTGCGCCAAATTCCTGGACTGTCTTGAAAATACGCTTATCGTCGGTAGCCACAAAAACCTCATCCAGATAGCGGCTAGTTTTAATATTTTCATAAACATGTTGAATCATTGGTTTGCCTAAAATCTTAGCCAAAGGCTTTCCTTCGAATCTCGTTGACTGGTAACGAGCCGGAATAATAGCAACTATTTTAGCTTTGATTTCCATAAATCTCCTTTCTTTATACGATTAATTAATAATGATAATACCGGTAAGAAATCTAATAACGATTTTGTTTTACAAATTTTTTTACTGCCAGAAAAATATTTATCAAGGTCTATCGACATTTCTTTTTCAGAAGAAGGAACAAAAATCACTCCTAAACCAGCTCCTAAAGCAGCTTCGATTCCGCTTCTAGAATCTTCGAAGGCGATACATTGCTTGGCTGATAGCCCTATTTTTTTTAAGGTTTCTTTATAAAGCATGGGACTAGGTTTTTTTTCTAGACCTTCCTGCCAACAAGTAGAAGCAAATAAATTGGTAGAATTTTTATAGAAAAATACGTCGGCATTATCAATATATTTATTAAGTTGACAATGTTGAAAAATCCTTTTTAAAATAATATCTATAAAAATCTTTTCGGAAGAAGAAGTATAAGCAGTACGTATATCTAATATATTCCTATGTTGTTCAAGAAAGCAAAAAATCTCCTTTACCCCTTCTTTAACTTTAGGCTGGGAGTTGTTAAGCAATTCTATATATTTATTCCGGCGTTCCTGCACAAGCAATTCAATACTTTCTGAAATGCTATACTGTTCCTTCATTATCGATAAAATATCAAATAAATTTTTTCCGGGAAAATTCTCATTTTCACGTAGAGAAATATTGCGCGAGCTTAATAAAGACTGGTAGGCTAAAAATATCTCCTCTTTATTATCAAATAATAGCTCATCAACATCGAAAATCATGCCTATGGTTTTAGCGGGATTAATTTCCCACTTAGAGAATAATGTTTCTTCGAGAGCACTCATCGTATAATTTTATTAGTTTATTTAATTTTAGAGTAAATATATATTTGTTTATATTTGCCGTATCGTCCTCTTCCTAGAGCTAAAGGCCCGAAATAATCAAAAGTTTTTATCTTCTTAAACCTTGTCAAAATGTCTTCTTTTATCGCTTTATCAATCATTTTGATATTAGTAAAATAAAAGTAATTTTCATTAGTTATAACTAAAATATCAGGATTTATAACAGCGATTTGTTTAAATAATTCATTAATATCACTGTTATTTTCTCTAAAATAGACATTATTAAATTTAGGTGGTATATAAAACTCTTCAGAATCTTTGAATATTAAGATACTACTATCGTAATTATCGCTTAGCCATTTTCCTACTATGAGACCGGTATCTTTTTCCTTATCGGTTAAAGCCCAGTGGTTAAATACTATTTCGGGAATACGTGCGCTAATCCCCGTAGCTAAAAGAAAAGATGATAAAAAAATCCAGCTTAATCTAAAAAATTTAGATTTGGCTTTCCTAGATACCTCGACGATACCAAAGGAAGTTAATATCCCTGATATCATTGCTATCGGTAAAAGATAATGGTGAGGCCGATGTGTTATCAAAAGAAATAGTATAAACATAAAAAAAGTTATATAAATCCAAAAAATACTCCTTTGAAGCATCAAGGTCCTGTCATTTTTCCAATTTCTTCTTAAAAAAATAATCTCATACAAGACATAACACCCTAATAAGATTCCGATATTTATCCCCAAAAGATTATTATCAAAAAACATTTTAAGCCAAATAAGCCTGTTAAAATCGAAAATAGCTGAATTTAAACCTAAATCAACATTTGTTCCCATGGTAGTAAGCGTAAAATGCCGTATTAAGGACTTAGCTGTTGTTTGTGGAAATATCCAGTAAGTAGGGTTAAAAACTAGAAATATTAAAAGCATGCTGGCAACAATATAGAAAATAATAAGAAGGCTTTTATTGATAATGAATAAATAGCGATATTTTTTATTTATAGCTTGATCAGGATAAAGTTTCTTACAAACTTTATTAATATACATCCAAATAAAATTTCCAATTATTATTATTGTTACTAATGCAATTAATATCCGAATATTACGTATCTGTAGAAAATCAGCCAACCCTTTAATTTTAGTGCGATGAAATAAACCTTGATGAGTAATAAAAAAAATAGTTATGCTGATAATGGTCAAACTAACCGAAATAAATATTATTTTAGTAATAAAAGAAATTAGCTTATATTTTGATTTTATATATTCAGTGAGCTTCTGTAGCGAAAGTCCCTTTGTACTAAACATAAACGCTGCCCAAAGTACCGGAACCATAAATATTCCGCCATACTTTACAGAAGCTGCTAAACCGGCAGATATAACTGCTTTTAAGAAAACTTTCAGTTGATATTTTTCTATTAATTGAAAACAAAAATAAAAAGTCAATAAAATAAAAAAAATCTCCAAAGGATGGGGCCGGCAATTGACTATCCACCACAAATACTCCGGAGTAGTAATTAGTATAATGCAACTTAAGATAGCTATCGCCATTGACTTAAAAAACCTTAAACAAAAGAAATAAAGTAGAACTATTGTCGATAAAACCGCTAACAAATTCAGGCTTCTTAATATTATTGTTACTATTTGATAATTAAGCCCTTTTAGAAAGGTATAAGGGCCTAAGAAGATTCCTCCTAAATAATAAAAAAACTGAGGATAGGCATATTCAAACGGAGTTAATCCTTTAGAATAAATCTTTCCAGCAAATTCAACTAAAAGAACCTCATCGGGATCAAAATGTCTAATCATCTCGATATTACCAACGCCTTGAGGAATTGCGGGAACCGCAAATAATAGAACCGGCAAAATCAATAAAGCTGGTATGGTTATATTTTTTATCCAAAAATTATTCTGCAAATACATCCTATTCATGATTTCTGTTAAGAAACCTAACTTCTTGTAATTCCTTTAAAATACCCTCTATATCTAAATTATCTTTTTTAACTTTTATCTTTTCTACTATCCCCTTATCTGGAAAAAAATAACAATAAGATTTTTCATCTAAAAAGTACTTTAGCTGATAGGGTTGTCCGTTTTTAGGAAATATATAAATAGCGCCGCCGCCAAAAATAGCTTTTTTTTGATAAACATTAATATCGGTAGAATTACGGCTAAAACTATTTTCTAAAAAATAGGCCCTAGATAAATCTTTAACGGTAACAGCACTAAAATTATCTTCGAAAAAGTTCTGATCTAACACCGCCTGGCTACTTTCTCCTATACTAATCCCTTTATCTTTGAAACCGCTAAATTTATTTTCTTTAATCAAGATTTTTGAACCGCTGATATCTAACCCATCGCCGTTATCGCTGGCTGAACCTTTGGCATCAAAGTCTGAATTGATGACGGCTCCGTTGCAATAATCTAAATCAATATGGTCGGCAAAATTATCTTTAAAAATGCAATTATCTATCAAAATTTTCTGGGAATATTTAATATTAATTCCATCATCAGCATTGTTGTTTGAAATTATAGAATCCGATAGAACTACCTCTTTATTGTAATGCATAGATAATCCTCCGGAAAAATATACTCCATCAACCCAACGCTCATTACCTCCCAAAAGATGTAAATTACTTATTTTGCTACTATTTACATTATTACCTAAAATAGCTACGCTACCGAAAGGCTTATCAGGATCTATCGAAGTAATAACTACTGGCTGATCCTTAGTACCGCGAATTTCTATGCCCTTATAAGACACTAAAACTTTATTTTCGCCCAAATGAATAGTTGTACCAGCTTCTATGACTAATTTTAAATCTTGGGGTATAAATACATCTTCCTCTAAATAGTAAATTCCCGGCTGGATAACTAATTCTTTATCGTTAGTAATTACGACTTTTAAATTATTGTTTTTTGTTATCCAAGCCGTATAAGGGTCTTTATTTGCGATAGTAGGAATTTTAAGCAAAGACTCTAAATCTATTGCCTCTTTTTGCAAAGTGACACTAACTGGAGTAATTTTTTCTGCAGTAACATTATTAACAAAATCGGTATCTAAATCTTTTACTGTTAGGTTTTGATTTATATTCTTATCAAAACTAAAAATTAAAATATACTTACTAGGAATTTGTTGAGAATCTTCTCCCAAAAGAGTAAAAAATTCAAAATTCTTAACTGCATCCGTAAGGTATAAACTATCCTCTTTACATATCACATCAACTTTTTCTTCTACTACGTTAACGACCTTTTCTGCTGCTAAAGTTATAAATTTAAGGTTTACTTTTTGCGAACCTTCAATTAAAGATGGACAATTTTTAAGAATTAACTTATCAAAGCCAAGAGAAGACATCGATTGCGGAACAATCTCAATCACCAAATAATTATCAAAAGACGAAATAATTATTTGGGGCTTTGAATTCTCTAGATAAGATTTTAAGACCTCAATATTGTGTTCGATAACATTTTTGGGCGGGCTTAGTATTTCGATTCCTCTTTTACGTAATTTAGCTGCTAATAATTCAAAAAAAGTTAATTTTTCGTTAAACTCGATTATTTCGTGATGGCGCCTGATTATACTCTCGGCATCTTCAGTAATAAACTTATAGATCTTCTTATATTTTTCTTGGCGGATTAAATTATTGCGGCTAAGAAGATGCAGTAAAGGAAGTCGCCTTAACTCCCAATTGGTATAAGGCGAAGGCTGACGATTGTTAATTACTTCTTCTATTGTACCACTATCCCCAATTTTTAATTTTTTTGATAAATTATCGCGGTTGAAGCTTGGATAAAATTTACCGTTAGCAGTATCATAAAAAACATAAAGATTTTCGGCGACAAACCCATGGCCGGTAAAACCGGCAATAGCCCTAGCTGCTTCAAAAGATGTAATATAATCTAAATCAAAATATTGTTCGATATCCTGGTATTTTCCTTCAGAAATAGCCAGATTAAGGCTTAAATACCTGTTATAAATCGGTTCTTTATAGTTTTCGAGGAGTCCGGAATCTTGGAAACTAGTGCTAAATTGAATAAGGAAATCTTTAGGATCAAAAGCGACTTTGGTATTATCTATACCGCTATAAATAAGGGATTTATCTGTCGGCCTTTCAGCAGAAAAAGAATAATCAAACCTATAAAAAGAAGATTTACCTATTGCTTCCATATTATCATTGTCAAATCTCTGCTCAAAATAATAAAGTTTATCCGGGCCATTATTAATTTTAACCCGAACTAAATCATCTTTCTGTTCAAGAATATCAAAATAACTAGACAAAAGAGGTATTAAAGAATATTGCTTATATGTCGGGGCCGTAATTCTTTCACGGATAATTAAATTAAACCGCCGGGCATTATTAATTTGTTCATCATTCTCTAATTTAACTGTGTAGGAAATAAAATTTCCTATCTTATGCGCGCTAGGGTCTCGGCTTTGGGATTTAATTTTTATTTGGTAAGTCTTGCCGTTATAGATAAGAGAGGCTTTTCGCCAGTTATTATTTTCAACATAATATTTTTGTCCGTAACGAGAATCTTCGAATTTCTGCCAAAGATCCCTAAAATAGCCGATATCTTTTCGGGAAAGGACTAAATGGAATAAGGGTAGATTCAACCTTTCTCCAATATTAGGTATTTCTCTATCGTTTTGAAAAATCTTTAAGCGTAAATTACTATAAAAATCAGGAAAGCGGCTTTTAACTAAATTTTTTAATTTACTACCTTTAAAATCAACCTTCGATGCAAAAAGTAAACCAAAAATAAAGGCCGATAAAAACAATATAATCAATACTATAAAGATAATCTTGGCCTGTTTTTTCTTAAAATATCCTATCATTCTTAAAAACTCTGTTTACTTATATAAACTTACTATACCGTCAACATATTTCGAACTTCTCGCGAGACGAAAAGAAAAATAATTAGTTATCTCGTTGGCAAAAATATTATTAGGTTCATTATATTTTAATTCCATCACGGTAGTATTTTGCTTTTTTAATTTATACAAAAAACTATTATAGCGAGGCAATAATTTATATGCCTCTAAATCGTAATCAAGAGTAATTCGGTACTTTTTATCGGCCGATAAAAAGTACCTTCTACGGTAACTATTAAGTAAAGAGAAACTTAACTCTTTAAGATGAAACTTAAGGCGTTCAGGAAGAGAAGATTGTTCAAAAACACGCCTGATAGTGTTTATCGAGCAAGACTTATCCATCATAAAGGAAACTAAAGGGTAATTAAGTTTTCCGACGTGTAAATTATGTTTTAACTTTAATTCTAAAACCGGTTCTTTGATAATTCCAAAAATATCTTTATACCAACGGATGCGCACCTTTAGCCTTTTGCTGATGCCGTTGATATTATCAAAGAAAGAACGTAAATCTACCGAGTCCAAATAAATATTATTTACTCTTCGCTCATAGTATATTTCTTTAAATATTGCCGGATGAAGCTTTAGTATTGGCTCAATATCTTTAGCCGAGATACCTTCCAGGCAAAATTTTCTTTCGTATCTAAAATTCTTAAGGCTTAAAAAAGAAAAGTTTTTCATACTTGCCGGTTATCTAAAAAGGTAATATTTATCGAATCGTTTAGTTTCTGTAAATCTGATTTTACTGCCTGTAATTTTTCGGGATTATCTAATTCTACCGTAAAGGTAGCTTCCAAAATTTCTTTAGTCTCATCAAACCGTTTCATATTAACCTTGGAACAATAATTTTTTAAGATTCCGATAATTTTCTCTAAACTAACTTTATTGGCTCCGGCAGCAGTCACCGTTAAATAAAAATCCTGGTTATTTTCAAAAGAATCGGTACGTTTACGCAACATAATAATTAAACTTATAACTATAAAAGCTACAACCGTAATCAAACGCTGGTTAGCGCCTAAACCTAAGCCTATGGCTATCGCCATAAATAAATAAGCTAATTCTTCAGGTTCTTTAATTGCAGCTCGGAAACGGACAATCGAAAGAGCGCCAACAAGACCAAGAGATAAAGCTAAAGATGATTTTACGATTGCGATTATCAAAGTCGTAGTCATAGTCAAAAGTAAAAAATTTTTGGCAAATATTCGTCGGTTAGAAAATGATATTCCCCGTTTTATGTAAATTCGGGATAAAATATACGATAAAATTGCTGCTAAAAATAAATTAACTATAAATCCTAAGATAGGTACTGGCCCACCTTCTGCCATCAAGAATTGTTTTAAGGTCTCGAATTTATCCATAGCTTTTCCTCCTTTCTTATATTAATTTTTAAATTATAACTTCTAAATTTTTATCCCTTCGGCAATTATAGCGCCTCCAAAAGTCTTTATTAAAGGCAGCTTATTAAATATCGAATCGGTAATTTTAAGCAAATTATAATTAATGTTAGGGCCCAATAAATAAAAAAGATGCGGCGGTAGATAAGTAGAAAATCTAATCTTATTTCTTATCTTTGCCCTATCAAGCCACTGCCTTAACTTTGTTTGCGATAATAAAGGCTCTTGACTGGCATCTTCATTATAAAGTTTCCATATTCGCATCATAAAATCAAAGATAAATCGTAAAGGGCTATCATTAGGGTCTAAAGAGTAAAAATATCCGTGGGGTATAAGTTTTTTTGAAACTTTATTAATAGCATCTTGTTTATTCGGTAAATGATGCAAAGTACCGTAAAGAATACAAGCGTTAAAACTATTATTCTTAAAGGGCGGATTAGCAGCATCGGCAATAAAGAAATCGACTAAACCGTCTAAGCCTAAACGACTGACTTTATCTTTAGCCAGCGTTAACATTTCTTCACAGATATCCAACCCCATAACATTAGCTTTATGTTGAGCTAAAAGTATCGATTGTCTGGCAGTGCCGCAACCGGCATCTAAAACTATATCTCCTACCTTAAGATTAGCCTTTATCCAATCAGTAAAAACTACTGCATCCAGAGCTTGGTAATAATTGCTATTAACTACGTTTTGCTCGTAATCCTCTAAATTATTTTTAAAAAAACTAATTTGCCCGGCTTTATCTTTAGGAACACTCAATATCTCTTGGGGTATCTCTAAAACCAGTTTGTGCCTATCGGCAAATTGCCGATATAATTCAACTCTTCGTAAGTTTAAAGGCAAAAGATCTACTATACCATTTTCTATGCGATACCATACCTTACAAGATGTACATACCAAGTAACCTTCAAGAATATTTTCGGCGCTAGATTCGTATTCTTTTATCTCTAAATACTCACTTTTGCAATTAGGGCATACTATTAACGCTAAGCTATTTCTTCTCATTTAAAAACCTATCTTTTTCTTTACAATATACAATGGTCTTTCTTTAGTTTCTTCATATACTCTGGCCAGATATTCGCCAATTACTCCTAAAAAAATAAGCTGAACACCGCCCATAAATAAAACTGTTGTCAATACTGAAGCCCAGCCAACAGCAGCTTGTCCTATCAACTTTATATAGATTGTACGTAATATATAAATAAAACTAAAAAATGCAATAATAAGGCCTAAATAAGTAGAGAGCCTAAGAGGAAACGAGGAAAAAGAAGTAATACCATCTATAGCAAACGAAAACATACGCCAAAAAGAATATTTAGTTTTTCCGGCCTGTCGCCTATCAGCTTGGTAAGAAATAGAATCTTGTTTATATCCTACCCAATTTATTAATCCGCGTAAAAAACGAGAATGTTCCTTCATACTTTTTATATTTTCTACAACTACTCGGTCTAACAATCTGTAATCAGCAGAATTGACTTGAAAATTAGTATTGGCAATACGATTCATTAAGAAATAAAAAAATCTTGCCGATAGTTTTTTAAATATGTTTGTTGTTTTAGCTTCTATTCTTAAGGTATTTACAATTTCATTACCTTCTTCCCATTTTTGTAAAAGCTTGGGGATTAATTCCGGGGGATGCTGTAAGTCTGAATCTATAGTTATAACAGCATCACCTTTAGAATAATCTAGGCCGGCTGAAAGAGCCATCATGTGGCCAAAATTCCGGGAAAAAGAAATAATTTTTACGTTTTTATCGTTATTAGCAATATTCTCGAGAATGTTTAATGTTTTATCACTGCTACCATCATCTACTAAAATAAGCTCATAATTATAATTAACTTTACTTAGCACTTTAATCAATCTATCATAAAATTGACTGATTACTTCTTCTTCGTTATATAAAGGGGTAACTACAGAAATTAATTTGTGGTCTGAATTTTTCATAATAACACCTTCCTTTTAAGGAAATATCTTTATATTTTTATATATTCAATAATATTCTTTTTGGTACAAAGATTCTTAAAGCTGCTTTGATATTCACTTTAGTAATTATTCGGGATTTCATACCTAAAATAATAAATAAACCTAAAGAAATGACTTTAAAACAATATTTAACGAACAAAAGAGTTTCTATTTTTGAAAAAATAATAAGAACTATCGTACTTATAAATATATTGGCATAAAGCAGAGATAAAATTTTTTTCTCATAATTGATATAATAACACTTCTGCGAAACCGCAAGATATACGGCATTAGAGATAATAATAGTGGCTACCGTAGCTAAAGCGGCTCCAACTGCACCCCAAAACGAGATAAATAAAAGATTAAGCAGTACATTCATGATTACTCCGAAGAGGGTTATCGGCACGCTTAGATAAGCCTTTTTTACATAAGCTAAGGGTATATCGACAATTTTTCCGAAAGTCTGTAAAGAAATACCGCATAGAATAATAA
>JAGOLA010000041.1 GCA_017994375.1 Candidatus Omnitrophota bacterium
ACAGAAACACTGAGTACGATTAAAAATACCAGAAACTTTAGACAGAGAGCCTTTTGATTCATAACAAGTTCCTCCAATGCATTTGTTAAGTAATTTGCGTCACAATTATATTTATCGTTACATTAATAGTTTGGCCGGCAATACATTTCTCTTTAGTTTCTCTGCTAACGGTAATATTTTTAGCAACAGCCCATTGGAAAATAATAAAAATAATATTTATGCTTTCCAAGGTAGCTAAGAGCCACATACAAAAGTAGAGCAATGGAGAATAAGATTTTATAGTTTGCACTAAAAGGCAAAGCAGAGCGACATTGAAGGCAATAAAAACTGCCGAAACTTTGAGGTTTTTAAAAGTAAACATTAAGGGATAGGTATATTTTTGACTAAATCATTAATTAGCTCTTTTACCGTAAGTTTACCCATTTTTGTAAGAGGATTAAGAACTAATCTGTGGCCTAATATCCAATGAGAAAGGTTGATTATATCGTCGGGGATGACGTAATTACGCCCTTCCAGGATTGCCCAAACCCTAGAAGCTTGCATGAAAGCTATGGAAGTACGTGTCGAACCGCCTAATTTTATCTCTTCTTTTTTTCTTGTAGCCGATACTATTTTTACAATATAGTTTAGTATTTTCGGAGATATTTCTACTTGTTTTATTATTTCTTGTATCTCGATAACTCTTTCTAAAGTAAGAACTGGAGTCAAAGTATCGATAGGGTGTTGTTTTTTTTGAGAAGATATAACTTTTGCCTCTTCGTCTTCGGATAAATAACCCATATTTATCTTCATTAAGAAGCGGTCTATTTGAGCTTCGGGAAGAGGATAAGTTCCGTGATATTCTATAGGGTTCTGAGTAGCTATTACCATGAAAGGTTTAGGAAGTATAAAGGTATGCCCGTCAATGCTTACTTTGTATTCTTGCATACATTCTAAAAGTGCTGATTGGGTTCGTGGCGTCGTTCTATTTATTTCATCGGCTAAAACTATATTAGTAAAAATAGGACCCTTTTTAAATTCAAATTCTTGATTTTTTTGATTATAGATAAAACCACCGGTAATGTCCGTAGGCAGAATGTCGGGAGTAAATTGTATTCTTTGAAAGTGGGCTTTTATAGATTTAGCTAAAGCTAAAGCTAACATAGTTTTTCCTACTCCCGGAACATCTTCGATTAGAATATGGCTATTGGTGAGTAAGCCCACCACTAATAATTTTATACTTTCTTCTTTTCCGACAATGACCTTTTCCACATTTTTTATTAAGGCCTCTAATTCCTTAGTTAAACTTTCCATTTTGACCCTCCTTAATTTATATTATATTATTATAACTAAAAATTGACATAAAGATAGAAGTTTTATATAATCTAACCAATATTATGGATGGACAGGAAAAGCTTAAATTAATTCAAGAAAAATACGGCTCACCTTACACCGAGACCGAATTTCCGAAAACTACGCCGATAAAGAATATTATCGAAAGTTTTCATGAGGGTACAGCCGTAGCTTTAGCCGCCAGATTAGTTTCTAAACGAGAACACGGTAAATCTGGTTTTGCTCACCTCAGCGATTATAGCGGTAAAATACAGATTTACGCTCAGTATGATAACCTTAAAGAATCATACCAACTTTTTAAAGACCTTGATATCGGCGATATTATAGGAGTTAGAGGAGAATTGTTTAAAACTAGGACCGGTGAAATTACTGTTTTAGTAAAAGAACTAAAATTATTATCCAAGGCTTTAAGGCCTTTACCGGAGAAGTGGCACGGTCTTAAGGATGTAGAGGTAAGATATCGTAAGCGTTATCTAGATTTGATTGCTAACCCGGAGGTCAGAGAGGTTTTTATAAAACGTTCTCTGATAATCAGTCTTATCAGAGATTTCTTTAATAGTTTGAGCTTTATGGAAGTAGAAACGCCAATGCTTCATCCTATTGCCGGAGGTGCCGCCGGCCGGCCTTTTGGCACCCATCATAATGCTACCAATTCGGATGTTTATTTAAGAATAGCCCCCGAGCTTTATCTTAAACGTTTACTAGTAGGGGGCTTGGAGAAGATTTATGAAATCAATAGAAGTTTTCGCAATGAAGGTACATCTTCCCGTCATAATCCCGAGTTTACGATGCTGGAAGCTTATTGTGCTTACGAGAATTATGGTTACATGATGAAGCTTTGCGAAGACCTATTTTCTTTCTTAGCTAAAAAAATACATGGATCAGAAATTTTTGAATATCAAGATAAAAAAATAGATATCAGCGGCCCTTGGCAAAAAATTTCTTTTGCCCAGTTATTTCAAGAAGAGTTTGGTATAGAATGCGAAGATCCCCAAGATATCGTAATTAATAAGATAAGCAAAAAGCTGCAATTGCCCAAAGGGCTTAGCCGGATGCAGATTTTAAATATTACCGAAGAATTAATCGAGAAGAAATATCCTAGTGATAAGCCGGTTTTTATCGTTGATTTTTTTACTTGGACTTCACCGCTAGCAAAAAAGAAAAAAGATAATCCTTATCTTGTAGAAAGATTTGAGTTATTCTTAAACGGCTTAGAAATAGCCAATGCTTATTCAGAATTAAATGATCCTATAGAGCAAAGGAGCCGATTGACAAAACAAATTGATACCGATGAAGATTTATCTAAAAAAATAGATGATGATTTTTTAACTAGTTTAGAGCACGCCATGCCGCCAGCCGCCGGTTTAGGTATAGGTATAGATAGATTGATAATGGTTCTTCTTAATCAGCCTTCAATTAGGGATGTAATTCTTTTTCCTCTCCTTAAGCCTTTAGAAGAGATAGATGGCGAGAAATAAAGGTAGGTTTGGTTTTCTCGATTATCGAGTAACAAAGCTTATAATAAATAAAAGTCATTTTAAGGTAAATTAATTAGATATGAAACCACAGCTATACTTAGCCTGGCGGTATCTTTTTCGCGGTAAAACACAGCACATCTCTTTTATCGCCATGGTTTCTTGTGTTGGAATAGCCTTAGGGGTAGCAACTTTGATAGTAGTTATTTCCGTAATGAACGGTTTTGACCGTGATTTAACCGAACGGCTGATGCGGTTTAGCCATCATATAGTGATCGAAAGTAACGATAACGATAAATTAGGACAAATAAAGAATACTCTGGATACTTGGGAGGAAGTAGAGAGCGCTTCCTTATTTTTACAAACCCAAGTATTTGGTAAGTTTGATAACTTAGTTTTTCCTTTAGTAGTAAAAGGCATAGATTTTACCAACCAACCAGAAAATCAAGAATTTTATCGCTATGTTACTAAAGATAAAAAAGGAGAAGGAGTTTTTGTAGGAGAAGGTTTACGCAGAAGATTTTTTATTTCCGAAGAATTAGAGTTTTACCCTTTGAAGAAACAACTGAAATTGCAAAAAAGCCGGGTAAGAGGTTTTTTTAAGGTAGGTGTTTACGACATCGATAATAATTATCTTATTGTTAGTTTAGACGAGGCTAAGGAATTATCACCCAATTATTTGCTATTTCTGGGTGTAAAGATAAAAGATCCCTTTAAGGCCAGCGATATAAAAAGAAAGATTATAAGCCAATTAGGCCCGGCCGTTTTTGCTACCACTTGGATAGAATCGAACCAAGTACTATTTTCGGCTTTAGAATTGGAGAAGTTTACTATGTTTATTATCTTAAGCCTGATAATTTTGGTAGCGGCTTTTAATATTTTTGCCACTTTGACCGTAAAAGTAGTGGAAAAAACCAAAGACATCGGAATTCTAAAATCGCTTGGTTTTAGTAACAAGCGAATTTTGGCTATTTTTAGTTTACAAGGATTACTCTTAGGCGTAGTCGGAACTTTAAGCGGTTCGTTATTAGGTTTGGGTTTATGTCTGGCTTTGAAGAATTACCACTTCATAAAATTGCCGGCAGAAATCTATTATATAGAATATTTACCAGTAGCTATAAATTATCCTGATATACTGTTAATAATATTTATAGGTATTTTTTTATCTTATCTCTTTAGTCTTATACCAGCATCAAGAGCATCAAAGTTATCGCCGTCGGAGGCATTAAGATATGAGTAAATTGATAGAAGCCGTATCTTTGACTAAAGAATACCGTAGTATTGCCGGAGTAGTTAGGGCTTTGCAAAATGTTTCTTTATCGATTCATCCCGGCGACTATATCTCGATAGTTGGGCCTTCCGGAGCCGGAAAGTCTACTCTTTTACATATTTTAGGAGGTCTAGAGCCTCCGACCAAGGGAAAAATGCTTTTTAATAAAGATAATATTTATAAATTCAAAGATAAAAAGCTGTCGTTATGGCGTAGTCAGCATGTGGGTTTTGTTTTTCAGTTTTATCATTTGATTGAAGAGCTAAATGTCTTGGAAAACATAAGATTAGCTTCTATTTTAGCTAAAGGAAATTGTCCTTTAAAAACAATACAAGAATTGTTAAAATATTTAGGGATAGAAAGTAAAAGCAAATTTTTTCCTTCGCAGCTTAGTGGTGGTGAACGGCAAAAGGTAGCTTTTGCCCGAGCTTTAGCTAAGGACCCTGAGGTTATTCTTTGCGATGAACCGACAGGAAATTTAGACCGTGAGTCCCAGGATAAAATAGTTGTTTTACTAGATAAGTTAAACCAAGAGAAAAACAAGACTATAATATTAGTTACGCACAATTTAGAGTTGGCCAAGAGAGCCAAAAAGACCATTGCTATTAAAGACGGAGAACTAAGTGAGACTTAAATTTTTGTATGCCGTAAGGCATAACAAAAATGTTTTAGTCGAACTTGCCCCACACCCAGATGGGGTTAAGTTCATATTTAATTCTGGGTGTGGGGTAATTCGTAGACGTCCTTGATGTCAAAGACTTCAAGGACTACAACTTATGTTCGCGTATTTCATACGCTCCATAAGTTGTCTACTAATTAGAGGAGGAAAGATGAAAATATTTTTGAACGGAAAGCTAGTAGATAAAGATCAAGCTAAAGTTTCGGTATTTGATCACGGTTTTTTATACGGCGACGGCGTTTTTGAAGGCGTAAGAGCTTATAATTGTTTAGTTTTTAAACTAAAGGAACATATTGAGCGCTTGTTTGAGTCAGCACAATCTATTATGCTTAAGATACCTTTGCCTAAAAAAGACCTTGTCTCTGCTGTTATAGATACTTTAAAAGCTAACAAGCTAAAAAATGCCTATATAAGAATTGTGGTTTCCCGCGGCGAAGGTGATTTAGGCCTAGATCCGCGCAAATGTAAAGGTAAAGAAACGGTAGTTATTATCACCGACAATATCGTTCTTTATCCCAAAGAATTATATAATAAAGGAATGGAAATAATCAGTGTACCTACGGTAAGAAATCTTTGTGAGGCTCTTAATCCTCAGATAAAGTCATTAAATTACCTTAATAATATTTTAGCCAAGATAGAAGCTATAAATTCCGGATATCAGGAAGCTTTGATGTTGGATCATCTTGGTTATGTGGCTGAGTGTACCGGAGATAATATTTTTTTAGTTAAAAAAGGGGAGCTTTATACTCCACCTCAATGTATGGGAACATTACGGGGAATTACCCGGGATACTGTTATGGATATCGCTAAGAGTTTAAGAATCCCCACTCACGAACATGTTCTTACCCGTCATGAGCTTTACATAAGCGATGAGTGTTTTTTAACCGGGACAGCGGCTGAAGTAGTGCCAGTAGTCAAAGTAGACGGTAGAGAAATAGGCACAGCTAAGCCCGGGGCCATAACTATAAAAATAATGAAAGAATTTAAAAGTCTTACCCAGAGCGAAGGCGTAAAATATAAATTATAAATGCTTTGCGATGTTTGTCATAAAAACATAGCTACTGTCCACCTTACCGAAATAGTCGACGATAAAATCGTCGAAATGCATATCTGCCAATCTTGTGCTCAAACTAAAGCCGAGGAGTTAAAGGAACATTTAAGCATCCCGGGTTTTTTAGGCGGGTTAATTAATCAAGATCGGGAAGGAAAAAGAAAAATAAATCTTAAATGCCCGGCCTGCAACCTTACTTACGAAGAATTCAAAGCTAAAGGTAAATTGGGTTGTGAACGCTGTTATGTTATTTTTAAAGAACAGCTTCTGCCGTTGTTAAAAAAAATCCATAGTTCATTAAAGCATACCGGTAAAGCTCCAGTGCAAATAGATCAAAAAGTAATAGTAGAATCAAGAATCGAAGATTTACGTAAGCGTTTAGAAAGAGCCATACAACTAGAAGAGTATGAGGATGCTGCTAAACTAAGAGATGAGATTAAGAAGCTGCTAAGCCGGCAAAAAGGATAAAGTAATGTTCGAAAATTTTATAACTAATCAAGATAGTTGGATGAACGGTAGCGGTCCGCAAGCCGAAATTGTATTTTCTTCTCGAATCCGTCTAGCTCGTAATATTAGCGGTTACCCTTTTCCTTTTCAAGCTAATAAAATTCAAAGAAGCAATATTCTTAAAAAAGTCAAAGAAGCATACCCAGCTATCGATATTTTGGAAGGAAGTATTTTTGCCGACATGAGCGAGCTAAGCAGTCTTGATCGGCAGTTTCTTTTAGAGCGCCATTTGATAAGCCAAGAACATTTGGTTGTCGATGAAGGTAAGGGGGTAATAATCTCTCAAGATGAGAAAATTTCTTTTATGATAAATGAAGAGGACCATTTAAGAATGCAGGTCATTGCTTCCGGTTTAAACCTTAAAGAAAGTTGGGAATTATTAAATGATGTCGATAATATTTTAAGCAAAAAACTTCCTTTTTGTTTTTCTTATGACTTAGGATTTCTTACCTCTTGCCCTACTAATGTTGGAACAGCTATGCGGGCATCATGCATGCTGCATCTTCCGGCTTTGGTGCTAACTAAGCGTATCAATAAAATTTTAGAATTATTAGCCCGGATATCTTTTACTACCCGGGGATTATTCGGGGAAGGTACCCAAGCCTTAGGTGATTTCTTTCAGATTTCCAATCAGGCTAGTTTAGGCTTATCGGAGGAAGAGTTAATTGATAATCTGGTGGGAGTGGTAAACCAGGTGAAGGAACAGGAAATAGATGCCCGTAATATACTGCTACGTAAATATAAGATAAAATTAGAAGATAGCGTTTGGCGGGCTTTAGGGATTTTAAGAAGTTGCCGTTTGATAGATAGCAAAGAGGCTTTAAGCCATCTTTCTATCTTGTCTTTAGGGTTAGATTTAGGTATAATTAAAAATACTTATTTTTCCAGCGAAGGAGAGATAAGGAAGCTGATAAATAATCTTTTTATTTTAATCCAGCCCGCTCATTTACAGAAGATCGAGTCAAAATCTTTGGATGAGAATAAAAGAGATTATGTGCGGGCAGAGGTATTGAGAGAAAAGTTAGGAGGATAAGATGTTTAATCGATTTACCGAAAGAGCGCGTAAAGTTTTAGTTTTAGCTAAAGAAGAAGCCAGACGTTTTAACCATGATTATATCGGTACCGAACACATACTCTTAGGGTTAATCCGGGAAGGAGAAGGTGTGGCTTGTGCGGTCTTACAGAATTTAGGAGTAGATTTAGAACGCTTAAGAATCGAAATCGAAAAATTAATTACTTCCGGAAGTGTAGCTTCGGTTTTAGGAGATATACCCTTTACGCCGCGAGCCAAAAAGGCCTTAGAACTTTCTGCCGAAGAAGCCCGTAGTTTAGGGCATAATTATATCGGGACAGAGCATATACTTTTAGGTTTACTTAGAGAAGAGGAGGGAATTGCTTCCCAGGTCCTTTTTTCGCTAGGAGTAGATTTAAAGAGGGTTAAAAATGAAATTTATAATCTTTTAGGCGGAGGAAGCCATTCTCAAGGCAGCAGCACCCATGCTTCTTCCAAAACTCCGGCGTTAGATTCTTTTGGCAGAGACCTAACCAGATTAGCTAAAGAAGAAAAGTTAGACCCGGTAATCGGAAGACAATCGGAGATAGAGAGGGTCATTCAAATCTTATCCCGTCGAACAAAAAACAACCCAGTTTTATTAGGAGAAGCTGGAGTTGGTAAAACAGCTATAGTAGAAGGCCTAGCTCAAAATATCATCAAAGGTGATGTGCCGGAAGTGTTGAGAGGTAAAAGAATTGTAGTTTTAGATTTAGCTTTGATGATAGCCGGAACTAAATACCGCGGTCAATTCGAAGAAAGAATAAAAGCCGTTATGGAGGAGATAAAGCGCTCTAAAGATGTCATAATTTTTATCGATGAATTACATACTTTAGTAGGAGCTGGAGCTGCCGAAGGAGCAATAGATGCTTCTAATATTTTAAAGCCAGCCTTATCGCGCGGAGAAATCCAATGTATCGGCGCTACTACTTTAGATGAGTACCGAAAGTATATCGAAAAAGATTCGGCTTTAGAGCGTCGGTTCCAAGCAATATATGTAGAAGCCAATACTGTTAACGAAACCATCCAAATACTAAAAGGTCTAAGAGATCGTTTTGAAGCCCATCATAGAGTGCAATTTTCGGATGAGTCCTTAGAGGCAGCATCCAAATTATCGGACCGTTATATTTCGGGAAGATTTTTGCCGGATAAAGCTATAGATTTAATTGATGAAGCCGGAGCTAGATCGCGCTTAAGCGTTTTAACCGCGCCTTCGGATATAAAAGATATGGAAGAGAAGTTAGCTAATATAGTGATGGAAAAAGAAGCGCTTATCAAACAACAGGATTTTGAGAAAGCCGCCCGCTTAAGAGACGAAGAAAAAGATATTCGCCATAAGCTAGATAATTTAAGAAAAGATTGGAGCAAGAAAAGAGACCAAATTACTCCGACAGTAGGCGAAGAGGATATCGCCCGTTTAGTATCGCAAATAACAGGTGTGCCTATTTATCGTTTGGAAGAAAAAGAGTCCGAGAAACTTCTTAAGATAGAAGAAGAATTAGGACAAAAAGTAGTGGGACAAAAAGAAGCCATAAGCGCTATAGCCCGTTCGATAAGAAGAGCTCGGGCCGGAATAAAAGAACCGCGCCGCCCGATAGGTTCTTTTATGTTTTTGGGTCCTACAGGAGTCGGGAAAACCCTTCTAGCTCGGGCCTTAGCAGAATTTATGTTTGGAGACGATGATGCTTTGATTCAATTAGATATGAGTGAGTATATGGAAAAGTTGAATGTTTCTCGCTTAATTGGTGCGCCTCCTGGCTATGTTGGATATGAAGAGGGCGGGCAGTTAAGCGAAAAAGTTAGACGCCGGCCGTATTCGGTCATTCTTTTAGACGAAATCGAAAAAGCCCACCCTGATATCTTTAATATTTTACTGCAGATTTTAGAAGAAGGACGGCTTACCGATAGTTACGGACGGAGAGTTGATTTTAGAAATACTATTATTATTATGACTTCCAATGTCGGAGCAGATATTATTAGAAAAAAAGGTTCATTAGGATTTAAGACCGTAAATGAAGATGTAGGCTATGACGACATGAAGGCCATACTCTTAGAAGAAGTTAAAAAGACTTTTAAACCTGAATTTTTGAATCGTTTAGACGAAACTACGGTTTTCCGGCCGTTAGATAAGAAAGATTTAAAAGAAATAGTAGATTTAGAAATTTCTTACGTGAATGAACGTTTACGCGATCAAGGTTTCCAGGTAGAGTTGACTCCTGAGGCTGAAGAATTTTTTATCGATAAAGGATTTGATCCTGTTTTTGGCGCCAGACCTCTTAAACGAATTATCCAAAGATTTTTGGAAGACCCTCTAGCCGAAGATATCATAAAAGGATTGTTTTCCAAGAAATCTAAGCAGAAAGATAAATTGGCTACGGTAAAGGCTAAGCGGAAAGGAGAAGTATTAGAATTTGAATGAGAAGATACTTTCTAGTTTTTCTTCTCTTAGTTTTCTATAGCCTTGCGGAAGAAAAAGCTTTTTGCTCTTATCAAGACTTAATAGAGGTCGATTTAGTTAATAAAGAAGTAAAGTTAGTTGATTTTTTATTAGGTAACTGTAAACTCAACGGAAGTTTTACCTTAGCTTTAAGCCAAGATAGTGGTTCTTTGACAATTAACTTAATCGGCAAAAATATAAGCATTTTTTCTTTAGATAATAAGCTGTTAGCTAAAGAAGAAAAGCTAGAATTTCCTTGGTTAAAAGCAAGATTCGTAAAAATAAATAATATAATCTTTATCGAAGAATTTTCTTGGCCACAATTTATGGTAGTCGGCAATATAAACCTAGATAAAGGAGAATTAGCTCTAAAAGTTAACGGTACTTGGCAGGCGAATTTACAGGTTTTTGAAGGAGATGCTAAGATAGCTTTAGATATTTGGGGT
Organism: Candidatus Omnitrophota bacterium; assembly: GCA_017994375.1. GTDB lineage: Bacteria > Omnitrophota > Gorgyraeia > Duberdicusellales > 4484-171 > JAGOLA01. The sequence goes on from JAGOLA010000041.1 coordinate 10,249, forward strand.
AAATTGGGAAAGTTTTTTACTAGTGGCCATTTATTAGCTAATAACGGTAGGTATAAAAAACGCCGATTTAGCCAGTTTCGCTTGGATTTTTTAGGCAATCCGCCGATTTTTAATATTACTGATTCTGAAGTTATCGCTCTTGACGGGAGTATATTTGAGATAGAGGGAATTTTAGATTTACGGAATTTTTCTAACTTGATTCCCGGAGCTAAATTTAGCGCTCAAAAGATTTTCATCGATGAGTGGCAATTATTTTCCGCAGAAAGCCAAGATATCGGTTTAAGAAAAGACCTAGACAATAATTTCGGAGTTTATTTAAGTGCTAATGAAGAGGAAGAAGAAAGAACCGGCGCCAACACCGAATTGCGTTATAATTTAGAAGACGATAAGATGTTAAAATTTAAAGTAGGAAGAGACCAAACGCTTTTACAACTTGAGCGGAGGAAAGATTTTTAATGGCTATTTTCGTAAAAATCAAAGATTTATTCCATTATGTCGGAGGATTAGGGTTTTTTTTAAAAGATACTGTTCGGGGATTATTTACTCAAAAAAGAGATTTAAGCTCATTAGTCCGGGAAATAATTTTTATCGGGATAGACAGCCTGCCGTTAGTATCTTTAATATCTTTTTTTATCGGTATTATCATCGCTTTTCAGACCGCTTACCAATTGCAGCAGTTTAGTTCGGAAATCCAATTAGCAACATTAGTAGCATTATCTTTAGTGAGAGAATTAGGTC
>JAGOLA010000042.1 GCA_017994375.1 Candidatus Omnitrophota bacterium
CCACTAATCTTACCACTGGTATTGCTACAGCTTATATGGATTCGGTGCCGATAGTTGCCTTAACCGGTCAGGTAAAGACAGCCTTAATCGGTAATGATGCTTTTCAGGAGGCAGATATTACTGGCATAACCCGTTCGATAACCAAATATAATTATTTAGTTAAAGATATAAAAGAATTAACTCGTACAGTAAAAGAAGCTTTTTATATAGCTAAGAGCGGAAGGCCGGGTCCGGTAGTGGTAGATTTACCGGTTGATATCCAATTGCAGGAGGCTGATTTTGAGTATCCGGAAAGAATATCTATAAGAAGTTATAATCCTACGTATTTTGGCCATCCCGGTCAGATAAAAAAAGCGGTAAAGCTTATTTGTGAATCTCATCGTCCGGTTATTTGTATTGGAGGCGGGGTTATAGCCTCCGGAGCTCATCGGGAAGTCTTAAAATTTGCCGAGAAAATTAACGCTCCGGTTACTGCTACTCTTATGGGTTTAGGAGGTTTTCCTGCTACGCACGATTCATTTCTAGGTATGCCGGGTATGCACGGCACTGTTTATGCCAACTTAGCTATTACCGAATCCGACCTTATAATTTCGGTAGGATGCCGTTTTGATGACCGTGTTACCGGTAAAATAGATGCTTTTGCTCCCGGAGCAAAGATAATTCATATTGATATCGATCCTACTTCTATAAGTAAAAATATAAAAGTTGATATTCCGATTGTAGGAGATGCTAAAAATATCCTAGGTCAATTAATCGAAGAGATAGAAGAGAGTTCGCTACCTAATTTAGGAGATTGGCATAAGAAGATAAAGAATTGGAAAAGAAGTCACCCTCTTATTTATAAGAAAGAAAAAAGCGGAAAGATAAAACCTCAATATGTGATAGAAGAGATTTATCGCCAAACCAAGGGGAAAGCTATTGTTGTTACCGAAGTAGGACAAAATCAGATGTGGGCTTCTCAATTTTATAAGTTTGATTACCCCCGCCATTTTCTTACTAGCGGAGGGTTAGGTACAATGGGCTATGGATTTCCGGCTGCTATCGGAGCTAAGATAGCTAATCCAGCTAAAGAAGTTATAGTTATTGCCGGGGACGGCTCTATCCAAATGAACATACAGGAGTTGGCTACTTTGAGCAGTTATAATATAAAAGTGAAAATAATTATTCTAAACAATCACTATCTGGGTATGGTGAGGCAGTGGCAGGAACTATTTTATAACCGGCGTTATTCCGGCACCCCGCTTAAAAACCCTAATTTTGTAAGAGTTGCCGAAGGCTACGGTATAAAAGGTATACAAGTAAAAAAAGTAAGCGAAGTGAAAAAAGCCATTAAAGAGGTTATCTTAGCTAAAGCTCCGGTTTTGGCAGATTTTTGGATTGAAGAAGAAGAAAATGTCTTTCCGATGGTGCCGGCCGGAGAAGCTATAAATCGTATGATCGGCGGTATGGCCTAAATCAGTTTATTATTTTAAAGCCAATTAGTATGGACAGAAAAGATTTTAAAGAAAAGATAAAAGGATTAAGTAGCAAATCGGTATTAATGCGCTTTAATCTCTTTTATTTTATGTTTTCTCTGATACCGGTAGCATTGTTGGTTTATTTATATTATCAGTATGACCCTGTTAGCCATATTATCAGAATCCCTGATTGGCAATTTTCTATTCTGATACTTTTAGTAAGCTTTGGGTCGCTGGTGGCTTTTTTTGGAGTAAGAAATGCTTTAAAGAAAATTATGACTTTAAGCAGTCGGTTAAAAGAATATTTTTTTGGAGAGATAGATAAAAATACCGTTTTAGAGCTAGCTAGGGATGAGGGAGAAGTAGCTGAGTTAGCAAAAGCATTTGGAGATATCTTAGGGAGGTTGGAAAATAGTCTTAAAGAGCTTAAGGCTACCAAGAGAACGATTTATGACATACTTTCTAAGATGGGAGAAGCTTTATCTTCTTCCGAAAGCTTTGAATCTTTGCTAAATTTAACCTTGGAGACTTTAAGAGAAACTTTAGGAGCTTTGCGGGGAGCAATATATTTATTTAATGAAGAAAAGAAATACCTAGAACCTTCGGTAGTAGTAGGCGTAATAAATAAGAATAGTATTCCTGAAAAAATAAAGTTAGGAGAAGGGGTTTTAGGTTTAGCAGTCAAGGAAAAGAAGCCAATCTTACTTCCTTTAGTTAACGAAGAAGACCAGAAAGAAGATTTTTTTTCTTCTCCTTTAATAAGTGTGCCTTTAATTTCCCGAGATTTAGCAGGAGTAATTGTTTTAAGCGGAAAAGTAGAGCGAGGCAACTTTTCCGAAGATGATCTTAAGCTTTTATCTAATTTGGCTACTCAGATTGCCATAGCTATAAATAATGCTAAATTAAACAGAGATATAGAAAAGACTTATTTTGAAACTATAACGGCTTTAGCTTTAGCAGTGGAGGCCAAAGACCCCTATTGTCGAGGACATTCTGATAGAGTAGCTGATATTGCGGTGAAAGTTGCTCAGAAAATGGATCTTGATAAAGATGATTTTGCTATACTAAGGGACGCCTGTAAGCTCCATGATATCGGGAAAATCGGCATTGAGGATAATATTTTGCAGAAGCCGGGAGAGTTGACTCCGGCTGAACAAAGGATCATGCATCGGCATCCTTTTGTCGGAGCCGATATCTTAAGACCTTTAAAGACTTTTAAACATTTAGTAGAACCTATTCTTCAGCACCATGAAAGATTAGACGGAAGTGGATATCCTAACGGTTTAAAGGGAGATCAGATATCGCTTATAGCCAGAATACTTTGCGTAGCTGATATGTTTGATGCTTTAACTACCCACCGACCTTATCGTAAAGCCTTAAATTACGAAGAAGCTATGAAAGAATTGGAAAAACTAGCTCAAGCTGGAAAGATCGATAAAGAAGTGGTAAGTATTTTAAGAGAGGTGACTAAGTGAAACATACTATTCAGGCTTTAGTGGAGAATAGATTCGGGGTTTTGTCCCGGATATCGTCTTTGTTTAGTGCCAGAGGGTATAATATTAACTCTTTAGTAGTGGGAGAAACTCAGGACCCCACTATATCTTGTATGACTATTGTCGTTAATGCCGAAGACGAAAGAATTTTGGAACAGGTAAAGAAACAACTCCATAAGTTGATAGATGTTATCACAGTAGTCGATTTTACCCATCGTGAATATATCGATAGGGATTTGATATTAATAAAGGTGTTAAAAGATAAGAATAGTAAAGAGATAATAAGTAAACTTATTAAAGAATACCCCGTAAAAATTGTAGAAGAAAATAAGGATCATTGTTTTCTGGAGATATGTTCGAATAGCCGCCAAGAAGAAGAAATTTTAAAAGAATTAAAGAAGCTTGAGATAAAAGAATTAGTTCGTACAGGTAGGATAGCTATTGGTAAGTAAGTCTATTTTACACGAAAGAGGAGGAATTATATGGCTAAGATGTATTACGACAAAGACGCTGATTTAGGAATTATCCAAAAACTAAAAGTAGCTATTATAGGCTATGGGATTCAGGGCCGCGGCCAGGCTTTGAATTTAAGAGATAGTAAAGTCGAAGTTTTAATTAGCGAACTGAAAGATACCCCTAATTACCAGCAGGCTGAGAAAGACGGTTTTGAAGTTATTTCTGCTGACAAAGCCGCTAAAGAAGCCGATGTTATCCAGATATTAACTCAAGATCACGTTCAAGGCCAAGTCTATAAAAAAGCGATAGAGGCCAATCTTAAAGAGGGCGATTCTTTGGTTTTTTCTCATGGTTTTAATATACATTTTAAGCAGATAGTTCCGCCTAAAAATGTTGATGTTTTTATGGTAGCACCGAAAGGACCGGGGGCATTAGTAAGAGAAATGTACGAACAAGGTAAGGGCGTTCCGGCCTTAATAGCGGTATTTCAAGATTTTAGTAAAAAAGCTAAGGATAAAGCTTTATCATATGCTAAAGCAATAGGTGGAACGCGTGCCGGAGTTATCGAAACTACCTTTAAGGAAGAGACAGAAACTGACCTTTTCGGAGAGCAGGCAGTCCTTTGTGGAGGGACTTCAGAGTTGATAAAAGCCGGTTTTGATACTTTAGTGGAAGCTGGATATCAACCGGAAATAGCTTATTTTGAGTGTTTACACGAACTTAAGCTTATTACTGATTTGATTTATAAATATGGTATTTCCGGTATGCGTAAGAGAGTTTCCGATACTGCCGAGTATGGTGATATAACTAGAGGCAAAAAAATAGTTAACAAGCAGACTCGTCAAGAGATGAAGAAAATTTTAGCTGATATCCAATCAGGTGCTTTTGCTAAAGAATGGATTAAAGAGAACGAAAATGGCCGCCCCAATTATAATAAAATAACTGAAGAAGAGAAATCCCATAAGGTTGAAAAAGTCGGCGAAGAGTTACGTAAAATGATGCCTTGGCTATAAAATGTCTAAAGAGAAAGTAATTATTTTTGATACCACTCTAAGAGATGGTGAGCAAGCCCCGGGAGCCGCGTTAACTTCGGAACAAAAACTGGAAATTGCTTATCAGTTGCAAAAGCTAGGAGTAGATGTTATTGAAGCCGGTTTTCCGGTTTCTAGCCTCGATGATTTTAAAGCTGTAAGCACCATTGCTAAGAATATAAAGAAAAGTTCGATTTGCGGTTTAGCCCGTTGCCTTAAAAAAGATATCGAAGCTGCGTATCAGGCTTTAAAGAAGGCTAAATCTAGCCGTATCCATATCTTTTTAGCTACTTCTTCGATTCATCTTAAATATAAATTTAAAAAACCCCAAGAAGAAATACTTAAATTAGCTGAAAGTTCAACTCGCCTGGCGCGTAATCTTTGTTCCGATATCGAATTTTCTCCTGAAGATGCTACTCGTACCGATAGAGATTTCCTTTTTAGGGTAATTGAAACTGCCATTAAAAAGGGAGCACGGACTATAAATATACCCGATACGGTGGGCTATAGTTATCCTCAAGAAATAAACTCGATTATAATCGATATTGTTAATAATGTTCCTAATATCAATAAAGCCATTATTTCTATACACTGTCATGATGATTTAGGGTTGGCAGCAGCTAATTCTCTTTCGGCAATTTTAGCTGGAGTCCGACAAGTACACTGTACTATAAATGGTATTGGCGAAAGAGCCGGAAATGCTTCTTTGGAAGAAGTGATAATGGCTATAAATACTCGTCGAGATGTTTTTAAAAACATTACGACAGCGATAAACACTAAAGAGATATTTCGTACCTCACGGTTAGTAAGTAACTTGACCGGTTTTGTAGTCCCTCCTAATAAAGCCATAGTGGGTAGAAATGCTTTTGCCCATGAATCGGGAATCCATCAAGACGCAGTGCTAAAAAAAAGAAACACCTATGAGATAATGAATCCTAAGGAGGTAGGTATTGATAAAAGCCAGATAGTTTTAGGAAAACATTCCGGCCGGCATGCCTTGGCAAAAAGATTAGAAAAATTAGGTTTTAAATTCTCGGCTCCTAGAATAGACGATATTTTTAAGCAATTTAAGGAATTAGCTGATAAAAAAAAGGAAATTTTTGACGATGATTTGGTAGCTTTAGCCGGAGAAGCAACTAAGCCCAAAGAAAAGAGCTATCAATTAGTTTCTATCAAAGTTAATACCGGTACCGATATTATTCCTCAGGCTACAGTAAAAATTAGGCATCATAATAAAATAAAAGAAGCTCAATCTAGTGGCGATGGCCCCGTGGATGCCTGCTATAAAGCCGTGGATAAAATAGTAGGATTAAAAACAAAACTTCTTAATTATAAGTTAGAAGCTCTTACTACCGGTAAAGATGCTCAAGGATATGTAAGGGTAGAGCTAAGAGTAAAAAACAGAGTATTTAGCGGCAGTGCTCTTAGCACCGATATTTTAGAATCATCAGTGAAAGCCTATTTAGACGCCCTCAATAAGGCTAAATGAAATATTTGGTAAATATTTTAGCCATTGCCATCCTTTTTATAATAATCTTAGGGATAGTCAATTTCAAAAAATCCGATAATTTCGAGTCCTTAAAAGATAATGCCAATGGACCGGTCAATTTCGTTAAAGATGGATTAAAAGCCTTAAAATACAATATTTTTTTTGATTTCTCGCAGAAAAAGAAAAAGTCTATTAGTATGGCTAGAGAAGAAGCGGAGCTGATGTCTTTAGCGCCTCATTTATTCGGTGAGTTTAGCCGCCAAGATTGGGATAAATTTTGGGAGGTAATATATCAGCCGATTAAAGAAAAAAAAGGTAATTTTAGCTTTAAAAGATACCGGACCAAAGAAGAAATGAGAGAACGTTTTCTTAAACTTTATGAGTCGGCTTTTTTTGGTTTTGGTAGTGATGATTGGAAGTATTTTTGGAAAATAACTTTAGGAGAAAATGAGTAAAGAGTCGCTTAAAATATATGGCTTAATCGGTTATCCGGTCAAACATTCTTTATCGCCGATTATGCATAATTTTCTCTTTAAATTTTACGGTTTCAAAGCCGAATATAGATTATTTGAAGTAAAACCCGAAGATCTAAGAGATTTTCTAATTAGTCCTGACAGAGAGTTTAAAGACACTGAAGGCAATCTGGTGCGGGCAGCTGATGTCGCAGGTTTTAATATTACTATTCCACATAAGGTGAGCGCTTTGCAATTTTTTAAAGAAAATAGGCTATTAAAGAATGTTACAGTACAAACAAATATACAGGTCGATATAATTGGTGCTATAAATACAGTAACACGGAGTAAAGGTAAGATTGTATATAATAATACTGACTGTGAGGGTTTTAGAAGGTCTTTAACAGAAGATTTAAAGTTTGACCCTAAAGATAAAAATGTGCTTATCTTTGGATGTGGTGGTGCCGGAAGAGCGGTAGTTGTTGGTTTAAACATAAAGCCAGCTGTTAAAACAATTTATATTTATGAAAAAAATCTAGAAACAGTAAAGTCAGTCAAAGAACATTTAGATATTTATAAATCTCAATTGTGTGAATATAAATTTATATCAGAACAAGATATACCTCAAGTTGTTAAAAAATGTCAGCTTTTAGTTAATGCTTCACCAATTGGCATGAAAGATACTGATCCTCCAGTTATTAATAAAAGTTTACTCCATAAAGATTTAGCAGTTTATGATGTAGTCTATAACCGAGAAACTCAGCTTATAAAAGATGCTAAAGAGCTAGCTTTACCAGTAGCAGGCGGTTTAGGTATGCTTTTATATCAGGGAGTAGCAGCTTGGCAGTTATGGACAGGAAAGAAAGCCGATGATAAGATAATTAGGATAATATGGAAAGCTTTAGAGGAAGAAATTAAGGGAGAACAAAAGAATGTTTGAAATAATAATATTATTTATTTTTGGCATCTGTCTGGGAAGTTTTCTAAACGTTTGTATTTATCGCTTGCCCCAAGATAAATCTATAATTTGGCCGGCATCTTATTGCCCAAAATGCAATACTTCTATAAAATGGTATGATAATATCCCTCTTTTAAGTTACCTTTTTTTAAACGGAAAATGCCGCTCCTGCCATCAGAAAATTAGTTTTAGATACTTTTTAGTTGAGCTATTTTCCGGCCTTCTATTTATTGTTTTTTACTTAAAACTCGGTTTAACTTTAAACTTTTTGACTTATATTTTTTTATTCTGTCTTTTAATAGTAGTTTCTTTTATCGATATCGATTACCATGCTATTCCGGCTTATTTATGTCCGATAGGTATTATCGGTGGTTTATTTTTTAGTTTGCTTAAAAGTAAGCCTTATGAAATATTGTTCGATATAGCACGCCTTTTAGAGGCTTCGAATTTAAGGTTTTTTAAATTACCAGACGCGCCGTTTCTAAATTCCATTATAGGATTATTATTCGGCTTAGGTTTTACCTATCTTTTTAAATTATTCGGTGATGTTTTTATAACTATATTGCTTTATTTACGTAAAAAGGATTCTATCGAAGGAGAAAGAGAATCCTTAGGCTTAGGAGATGTAGATTTTATGGGAATGGTAGGTGTTTTTTTAGGTGTAAAAGCCGTAATATTGGTTTTTTTTATTGCTCCTTTTTTATCTTTAATATACTCTATTTCGGCGCTTATTTTTAAGAAGACCCACTTAATACCGTATTTACCGTATTTATCATTAGCAACTTTAGTTACTTTTTTTTGGGGAGATAAGATATTAAATTTTATATTTTAATAAGGAGAGAAAAATGCGCATTTTAACTGCTGGTGAATCTCATGGCCAAGGTATCGTGGTAATTTTGGAGGGTTTCCCTAAAGGGGTAAAGATAGAGCAAAATTTTATTAACCAAGAGCTTCAAAGAAGAATGTCGGGTTTTGGTAGAGGCAAGCGCATGTCTATTGAGCAAGATAGTGTTAATATTATTTCTGGCTTACGCCACAAAATTACCTTAGGCAGCCCGATAGCTATTTTAGTTAAAAATAGAGATATTAAGATTTTTTCTCAAAGCGAAGATAGCTTAGCGCCTTTGTTTATTCCCCGTCCGGCTCATGCCGACTTAAGCGGAGCAGTCAAATATCAGGATAACGATATAAGAAATATTCTCGAAAGGGCTTCAGCTAGAGAAACCGTAGCTAGGGTTTGCGCTGGTGCGGTATGTAAACAGTTGCTATCGAATTTTAAGATTATGATCTCCAGTTTTACCGTAAGTATAGGCAGTGTTTCTTGTCCTAAAAAGCCTAATAGCATTTTAGAGATAATTAATAAAACCAAAAATTCTTTATTGCGTTGTTTAGATAAAAATACCGAAAGTTTGATGATCAAAGAAATTAAAAATGCTCAAAGTAAAAAAGATACTTTGGGGGGCATAATAGAAGTTTGGATCCACGGTATTCCTGTTGGTTTGGGCAGTTTTATGCATTACGACCGGCGCCTAGACGCTAAACTAGCTGCTTATATTATGAGTATACCGGCAGTTAAAGGTGTAGAAATAGGTTTAGGCTTTGATTATGCTCGGGGAAATGGTTCAGAAACACACGATGCTATATACTATAACTTAAAAACAAAGAAGTTTTATCATAAGACTAATAATTCCGGAGGCATAGAAGGGGGCATATCTAACGGTGAGCCGATTACTTTGCGTTTAGCTATGAAACCTATCGCTACTTTACAAAAACCGTTGGATTCGGTAAACCTTATTACTAAAAAGCCAGCTAAAGCCATTATCGAACGTTCCGATACTTGTGCGGTAGTTGCTTGTGCGGTTATCGCTGAAAATATGTCAGCTATCGCAATAACCGAAAGCTTCTTGGAAAAATTTGGCAGCGATACTGTAAAGGAAATAAAATCAAATTATCAAAATTATCTTAATTCCCGCATAAAAAAACCTTAGGCTTTTAAAACAATTTATTAAACATAGGTTATTTATAAGGAGAAAGTATGTTTGATTTTAGTAAGTTAGGAGAATTATCTAAGATGGCTCAGTCAGCAAAACAAATCCAAGAAAAGCAAGAAAGTCTTCAGCGTGAACAAATTGACCTGTTGCATAAAATATCTAGTCAACTTCAAGAGATAATACTTTTATTAAAAAGCAATAAGAAACAGTGAAAGACGCTATTAACACTATAGCTTTAGTAGCAGCAGTAGTCCTGCCATTTTGGAATATTCCTTTAATAGTAAGGATAGTTAAAAGAAGGTCTTCCAACGATATTAGCCTCTATTGGGCCATAGGAGTTTGGAGCTGTTTTGTCCTTATGGCACCGCAAGCTTTTGTCTCCAAAGATTTAGTATGGAAAATTTTTAACATAGTTAATTTTATTCTTTTTAGCACCGTCTTGATTTTTGTGTTGGCATACCGCAATAAAAAACCTCGAAATTAAGAATCGATATATTACGATATGATCAAAAAAGACTTAAAAGATATTTTAGCCAGAGAGCTGTTGATTCTGGCAGTAATTTTATTTATAGGCTATTTTTTTGAGATGGTATATTTTCTTTTTAAAGAAGGCCCACTAGGCCCGGCTTTACCTTTTTGGAAAGACCGTTATGCTTATCAAATTTGGAATAATTCTTTACGAGAAAACGCTCATCTCTTACGATTTTTTGGCTACCCTTTACTTTTAATCGTTCGTTTTTTATTTTGGGCGGTAAAAATTCCGGAAGGCAAGGAAATGGAAAAAATAAAACATAGAACTGCTCAAATAAAAATTCTTTTAGAGGGTATTGCTAAGGAGATAAATTTAGACAGGCAAATAGACAGCGTTATTTATAGGCAAGAATATGCTTGGTATATTATCCGCTTTAATTACCCTCCTAGCTGCTTGATCCCGGCAGAAGTTATCAATAGTTATCTTAAGAATAAAGATAAGGAAAGTAGGGATAAAATTATAGATTATCTATTATTTAGAGATAAAGATACTAAATAAACTACCGAATCGGCTAAGAGCTGTTTGAAGTTGTAAATGAGTATAAAACTTTGTGTTTTATTATCTTTTTTCTTATTAAATTCCGGACCTTCATTAGCTGAAGATAAAGTTAATCTTATAAGTCATAAAGCAGATATTGATGTCCAAAGTATAGTAAGAAGTATTATAGTTTTAAAGAATCCTAAAACTAACCTTTCTCCTAGCCATTGGAATCATCCCGGTTACCAGAAACTTGCCTTTATTTACGATAAAGCTATAGATGCTTTGGTCTTGAAAGCTTGCGGTTACCAGAATGAAGCCGAAAAAATCCTAGATTATTTTGCATTCAAATTGCATATTGCCAGAGATGAAATCACTAGGCGGGCTGATAGCAATAATGTTTATGGGATACTTAAACTTTTTAAACCTAAAGAATCATCGGACAAATTAGTAGGTTTAGTTAATGCCGTAGATATCACCTCTTTTAGGCGTCAAGGTAGAGGAAGGTTAGAATTTTGGACTACTCCCGGCCCGATATCTTTTATGATTTTTGCGATGTTGGGGGTTAATGCTGATAAGTATAAAGATACAGCTTTGACTTTAGGAGAGGTCC
>JAGOLA010000043.1 GCA_017994375.1 Candidatus Omnitrophota bacterium
CATAGTCTCTTTAAAGACAATTCTATCTTCTCCGCGTTCAATAGCATCGGCCTTAACTCCGATAATTTCTACGTTGTATTTTTTTAATATTCCTTCCTTATGTAAACTTGCAGCAAGATTAAGCCCGGTTTGTCCGCCGAGATTCGACAATAAAGCATCCGGCCTCTCGATAGCTATAATCTTCTCTAAACTTTCGACAGTAAGCGGCTCAATATAGGTCTTATCAGCCATGCCGGGATCGGTCATGATCGTAGCCGGATTAGAATTTACTAAAACTACTTGGAATCCTTCCTCTTTTAAAGCCTTGCAAGCTTGAGTGCCGGAATAATCAAATTCACAGGCTTGTCCAATGATAATTGGACCGGAACCAATAATTAAAACTTTTTTGATATCTTGGCGTCTAGGCATAGTGATACTTTCTTTTTAAATATATGCTGGTCTAAAAATAAAGAATTGTAAATTTTTAGTTAAGAGAAAAGAGTTAAAAGGGTAAATATTTATTACGAACACAACACTCCTTTGTGAGTGTAAAGTAAAATTACCGCCACTTCCTCGTGGTCGTTTAGTGAAGGTAAGTTACAGTCACTTATTGTAACAAATTTTTTTATTAAATCAATATCTAAAAATTTATTTTTCTGAGGAATTTAGATAGGAACATTTTATGAATTCTCTAAACAAAGGGTGGGCTTTATCGGGTTTGGACTTAAATTCCGGATGAAATTGGCAAGCAACAAACCAAGGATGATCTTTTAATTCTATCACCTCTACTAATTTCTCTTTAGGATTAATCCCGGAAAAAACTATCCCTTTATTTTGCATAAGCTCCCGATAAGAATCGTTGAATTCGTAACGATGACGGTGGCGTTCATAAATTTTTTCTTTTTTATAAGCACAATAAACATGAGTATTTTCTTTAAGCTTGCATTCGTAAGCCCCTAAACGCATACTGGCGCCCATATTTTTTACTTTTTTTTGCTCTTCCAATAAGCTTATGACCGGATATTTATTGTTTTTATTAAATTCGGTAGAATTAGCTCCTTTAAGATTACAAACATTTCTGGCGAATTCAATAACTGCTGTCTGCATACCAAGGCATATACCCAAGAAAGGAATCTTTTTTTCCCGGGCAAATTTAATAGCTTGGATTTTTCCTTCTATGCCGCGGCTGCCGAATCCGCCGGGAACTAAGATTCCCTGAATTCCTGTTAAGTATTTTTCGGCACCATTTTTTTCAATATCCTCGGAGTCTATCTTTTTAATAATAAGTTTACAGCTATTTGCTATAGCGCCATGGGTTAAAGCTTCATATATGGACTTATAAGCATCCTGAAGAGTAATATATTTACCTACTACTGCAATATTTACTTCCCCAGAAGCACGCCTTAAGTTATTTAACACTTTATCTTCCCACTCCGATAAGTTAGCTTCAACATACTTCAAATTAAGAAACCGCGCTATGAGTTTATCTAAGCCTTCTTTTTTAAAAGCTACCGGTACTTCATAGATATTCTTAACGTCTAAAGCCGGGATAACCGCTTCGGCATCGACATTGCAAAAAAGAGCTATTTTTTCCCGGGCTTCTTTAGAAAGATACTTCTCGGTTCGGCATAAAATAATATCCGGGCTAATACCGATTTCCCTTAAAGTACCTACACTGTGTTGAGTGGGTTTAGTCTTGATTTCTCCGGCGGATTTAATAAAAGGCACTAAGGTTACATGGATATTAATGGCATAACCGAAACCTAACTCCAATTTCAACTGTCTGATGGCCTCCAAGAAAGGTAATCCCTCGATATCGCCGACTGTACCGCCGATTTCTACTATAACTACATCTACTCTTTGGTCTAAAGAGACTTTCTTGATAGAATTTTTTATCTCATCGGTTATATGCGGAATTATCTGAACAGTCTTACCTAAATAATCGCCGCGCCTCTCTTTAGTGATAACCGAATAATATATTTTACCGGTAGTAATATTATTATCTTTAGTTAGTTTGGCGTTGGTAAAGCGTTCGTAATGGCCTAAATCTAAATCCATCTCTCCGCCGTCTTCAGTCACATAAACTTCACCGTGCTGAAAAGGATTCATAGTGCCGGGATCAACGTTAATGTAAGGATCACATTTGATAATGGTTACTTTTAAACCGCTGGCTTCTAATAATTTTCCTATTGAAGCTGAAGCTATACCTTTGCCTAAGCTAGAAACTACTCCGCCGGTTACAAATATGTATTTAGACATTTCTGCTCCTTACTTTTTAAAAGCTTTCTTGTTTCTTTTCTGTTCCCACATATTCTTAGAAAACTTTTTTGGTAACCTAGTAGGATATTTACCAGAAAAACAAGCGGTACAAAATTCTTCCTGAGGCAAAAGCATTGCCCGAAGCATACCGTTAAGGCTTAGGTATTTTAGGCTATCTAAGCCGATAAAATCTCTTATTTGCTCTACGGAGCGCCTTGAAGCTATTAACTCTTTTTTGCTGGGAAAATCTATGCCATAAAAACAAGGAGATATAATCGGAGGACAACTCACTAACATGTGTATTTCTTTGACCCCAGCTTCCCTTAAGGTTTTTACCCGGCTGCGGCTGGTAGTACCTCTAACAATAGAATCTTCAATAAGGGCTACCTTTTTATCCTTTAAGATACTTCTTATAGGATTTAATTTAACCCGCACTCTAAAATCTCTGGTATGCTGGCTAGGCTGGATAAAAGTCCTGCCAATATAATGGTTACGTATCATGCCCACTTCTAAAGGAATACCGGACTCCTCGGCAAATCCCATGGCAGCGTAGTTGCCGGAATCAGGAATCGGCATAACGATATCGCAATCCACCGGATATTCTTTAGCTAATTGTTGTCCTAAACGTTTTCGTGTTAAATAAACATTATTACCAAAGATATCACTATCGGGCCGGGCAAAATAGATATATTCAAATATACATAACGAATGTTTATCTTTTTCTGGCAAATATAAACTTTCTATTCTGTCGTTCCGGATAAAAACAATCTCACCGGGTAAAACGTCTCTTACATACTTAGCACAAATTAAATCTAAAGCGCAAGTTTCACTGGCTAAAACATAAGCATTATCCAGTTTGCCAATGCATAGCGGCCTAAACCCATGAATATCGCGGGCGCCAATTAACATACCATCAAATAATATTACTAACGAGAACGCTCCTGCTAACCGCGATAAAGCTTTCACTGTTTGTTCTTCAAAGCTGCCTCCTACTGAACGAACTAAGAGATGAGCGATAATTTCTGAATCCATAGTAGTTTGAAAAATTGACCCTTTCTCTTCTATTTCTGAACGTAACTCGGCGGTATTAATAAGATTACCGTTATGAGCTATAGCAATATTAGATCCCCGGTGATTTATCAGAAAAGGTTGAATATTTTTTACCGTACTGGAACCGGTAGTAGAATAGCGGGTATGACCAACAGCGATATTTCCACGTAACGATTTTATTATTCTTTCATTAAAAACATCGCTTACTAAACCCATACCGCTATGTTTATGGACTCTTCCTTTATCGGATGCCACGATACCAGCGCTCTCTTCTCCTCGATGCTGAAGAGCATATAAACCTAAATAAGTTAATTTAGCGGCATCTTTACTGCCAATCATTCCGAATATTCCACACATGCCCTTAAACTTCCTTTAGATATTCTTGAATAGATCTAACCGTAAAATCATTCTTTAATGCCGACTCGATACCGTTAACTGCCGCCTGTGCACCCTGAACCGTAGTTATACACGGCACTCCTCGCATAACTGCTAGGCTCCTAATCGGATTTATGTCCGCTTGGCTGCCATGACCAGAAGGAGTATTTATAACTAATTTTATCTCTCCCCGGCGAATATAGTCTAATATTTCCTGGCTGCCTTCTCCCACCTTACCAACGGTCTTGGTTTTAATGTTATTAGAGTTAAGCACCTTGGAAGTCCCTTTAGTAGAAATTATTTGAAAACCCAACTCGTAAAGTTTCTTAGCTATAAATATTATATTCCTCTTATCTTCATTCTTAACGCTAATAAAAACCTTGCCTTTATCCGGAAGAGAAGTTCCGGCTGCTATCTGTGATTTATAAAATGCTACTCCAAAAACTGGGCTTATTCCCATAACTTCGCCGGTTGATTTCATCTCCGGTCCTAAAATAATATCTACCCCTGAAAATCGGGAAAAAGGCAATACCGATTCTTTTACCGAAAAATATTTTGGTTTTACTTCTTCTTTAAAACCAAGTTCCGATAACTTTTTACCTACCATAACTTTAGCCGCTATTTTTGCTAAAGGAATACCGGTAGCTTTGCTAACAAAAGGTACAGTTCGTGAAGCTCTGGGGTTAACTTCTAAAACATAAACCTTATCGCCTTTGACGGCGAATTGTATGTTCAACAAACCTTTAACTTTTAACTCTTTTGATATCGCACAGGTATCCTTTCTTATTTTATCAAGGATATCGTCGCTTAAAGTATGCGGCGGAAGAACGCAAGCTGAATCGCCGGAATGTACACCGGCTTCTTCAATATGTTCCATAATGCCTCCGATCACGGTATTATCTCCATCGCTAATGGCATCTACATCTACTTCTACTGCTTCTTCCAAAAACTTATCTATTAGAACCGGATGTTCCTGCGAGACTTCTTTGGCTATTTTCATAAAATTAGCTAAGTCTTTTTCGTTATAAACTATCTTCATAGCCCGGCCGCCCAAAACATAGGATGGCCTCACTAAAACCGGATAACCTATCTGTCTAGCAATTGCAATAGCTTCTTTTTTAGAATTAGCTGAACCATTGGGAGCCTGATTAATTTCTAGCTTATTAATTACCCTTGAGAACTCATCCCTATTTTCAGCTTTCTCAATTGACTCTACGCTTGTACCGATAATAGGAGCTTTTAAGCCTTTTAGTTTTTTAGCTAAATTAAGCGGGGTTTGACCGCCAAATTGCACAATTACTCCAGTAGGTTTTTCTTTATCAATTATATTCATGACATCCTCTAAAGTAAGAGGCTCAAAATATAATTTATCGGAAGTATCGTAGTCTGTGGAGACTGTTTCGGGATTGGAATTAACCATGATAGTTTCAAAGCCCAACTCCTTAAGTGCAAAAGAAGCATGACAACAGCAATAATCAAACTCGATACCCTGGCCGATACGGTTCGGGCCTCCGCCTAAAATCATAATTTTTTTCTTATCCTTAAAACGACTCTCATCTTCAATTTCGTAAGTTGAGTAATAATAAGGAGTGTAAGCTTCAAATTCAGCGGCGCAAGTATCCACTAATTTAAAAGTAGCGGCTATTTTCTTTTTCTTTCTTAAATTTCTTATGGTTATTTCGTTAGAACTTACTAAATCGGCAATTTGGCAGTCACTAAAACCGAATTGTTTGGCTTTTTTTAATAACTCTTGGCCTCGAATAGTACCTTTTTTAATTTTTAATCTTTCCTGTTTAATATCTTTTTCTAACTCTACTATTTGTTTTATATTATCGATGAACCAAGGATCTATCTTGGTAAGTTTGGTTATCTTCTTTAGGCTATACCCCTTCTGAAGGGCATATTTGATATAAAATATTCTCGAAGCATTAGGTTCTGCTAGCCTAAGTTTTATTTTTTTATCGGGAACTTTACGGTAATTAAGTTTATTATCTAAGCCGTTATGTCCGATCTCTAGACCCCGTAATCCTTTTTGTAAAGCTTCCTTAAAAGTTCTGCCGATAGCCATAGTTTCTCCGACCGATTTCATCGATATCCCTAAAATATCTTTAGCTTCCGGAAACTTTTCAAAAGTAAACCGGGGAATTTTGACTACGCAATAGTCTATTGAAGGTTCAAAAGAAGCCGGGGTCTCCTTGGTTATGTCGTTTCTTATCTCATCCAAAGTATAGCCTACGGCTAATTTGGCAGCAAACTTAGCAATCGGAAAGCCGGTAGCTTTAGAAGCTAGGGCCGATGAACGGGAAACCCGCGGGTTCATCTCAATAACCACTATCCTCCCATTATTAGGATTTACGGCAAATTGGATATTGGAACCGCCGGTCTCAACTCCTATTTTGCGTATTATAGCGATAGCAGCATCTCTCATCTTTTGATATTCTTTATCGCTTAAAGTTTGTGCCGGAGCAACAGTTATAGAATCCCCGGTATGAATTCCCATGGGGTCAAAATTCTCTATTGAACAAACAATAACGACATTATCTTTTTTATCACGCATCACCTCTAACTCATACTCTTTCCAGCCTAAAACCGATTCCTCGATAAGAATTTCACTGATCATGCTATTTTTTAGCCCTAACTCCGCTATTTTTTCAAACTCTTCAATATCGGTAGCTATTCCTCCGCCGGTTCCACCAAGAGTAAAACTAGGACGAATTATAACCGGTAGTTTAATTTCCTCGATAACTGCTCTGGCTTCTTTAAGATTATAAGCTAACTTGCTTTGGGGTAAATCTAAGCCGATTTCTTCCATGGCTTTTTTAAAATACCCACGGTCTTCGGCTTTCTTGATAGCTTCATAATCAGCACCAATCATCTTAACCTTATATTTATCCAAAATTCCTGCTTCTACCGCCTTCATAGCAGTATTAAGCCCGGTTTGTCCGCCTAACGTAGGTAATAATGCGTCCGGCCTTTCTTTTTCGATTATTTTTTCTAAAACTTCTACCGTTATCGGCTCGATATAAGTAGCATCAGCTATTTGAGGATCAGTCATTATGGTAGCGGGATTAGAATTTACTAAAACTACTTGGAATCCCTCCTCTTTTAAGGCTTTACAAGCTTGAGTTCCGGAATAATCAAATTCACAAGCCTGACTTATAACAATCGGCCCAGAACCAATAATTAAAATCTTTTTTATATCTGTTCTTTTAGGCATATACTAACGAAAAGTGTAAAGCAAAAAATGTAAAGTTAAAATATAAAACTTAAAACTTTTTAAAGCAATTTTAAATTTTGCATTTTGGTTTTTCATTTTTCGCTTTTCGTTTTACATTAACTTTACGAATTCATCAAATAGGTACTCGGCATCATGCGGCCCAGGGCCGTGTTCGGGATGAAATTGCACCGAAAATATCGGCAATCTCTTATGCCGCATGCCTTCTAAGGTATTATCATTGAGATTTATATGCGTTATTTCTATATCGTTTTTGTTTAAAGATTCTATATCTACGCAAAAGCCGTGGTTCTGGGTTGTAATAGCTACCTTTCCGGTATTTAAATCTTTTACCGGGTGGTTACCGCCATGGTGCCCGAACTTTAACTTATAAGTTTTGCCGCCTAAAGCTAAACCCAAAAGCTGATGACCGAAACAAATTCCCAATATCGGTAATTTACCAATTAATCTTTTAACCGTATCTACGACATAAGGCACACCTTCGGGATCACCCGGGCCGTTAGAGATAAGTAATCCTTGGGGCTTATAAGACATAATAATTTCGGCGGCAGTATTAGCCGGAACTACCGTAACTTCACAGCCATACTTAGCAAGATTTCTCAAAATATTGAATTTAATACCGCAATCAATGGCTACGATTTTTTTTAATCCCTCACACCTTGCCTCTTGCCAAATATATTTCTTATCAATACTGACTTCCTTAACTAAATCTAAGCCGATTAGGCTCCGAGAAGCCTTAACTTTTTTAATTAAGCTCTTATCGTCTAAATCCTCGGTCGAAACTACCACCCGCATGGCTCCTTTTAACCTAATATGTTTGGTGAGTGCCCGGGTATCTATACCTTCTATACCAATAATATTATTTTCTTTAAGATACTGCGGTAAACTCTTGGTAGCCCGCCAATTGCTAACTGTCCGGCTGCATTCTTTAACGATAAAACCTTCTAAGAACGGTCTTCGGGATTCGGCATCATCCTCATTTATGCCGTAATTACCGATAAGAGGATAAGTCATGGTAACGATTTGGCCTTTATAGGAAGGGTCGGTGAGAATTTCCTGATAGCCACTAAGGCTAGTGTTAAAGACTACTTCTCCGAATCTGGTTCCGGAAGCTCCAAAAGAGAAACCTTCAAAAACCTTGCCGTCTTCAAGAACTACTTTAGCCTTATTGCTAATACTCATTAAAATGAATTGGTATCTACCCTAAAAATAGAGAAAGGCGTCCTTTCTACTTCTTTGTGACTTAGAAAGGACGCCTTTGTCATTTCTGCAAATACCATAGAAAGGATAACAATTTTACCAGAAAAGTCAAGGCTTTTCTGGTAAGCTTTTATTTTATATAAGCTCGAATTATTACCTGTTCATCCAAAGGCTTATCCGAAGAATCGGTCGGTACATTTTCTATTTGCTGTACTACTTCATAGCCAGCTGTTACTTTTCCGAAAATAGTATGACGTCCGTTAAGCCAAGGAGCATTGGCAGTAGTAATAAAAAATTGGCTCCCGTTGGTATTAGGCCCAGCATTAGCCATAGCTAAAAGACCAGGACGGTCAAAGGTAACGCCGGAAGCTATCTCGTCTTTAAAAGCCTTGCCCCAAATTGATTGGCCACCTCTGCCACTAGCAGTAGGGTCTCCTCCTTGTATCATAAAATTACTGATAACTCGATGGAACGTAGTTCCGTCATAGTAACCTTTTTCGATGAGTTTTACAAAATTCTCACAAGCCAAAGGAGCAACATTAGCCATTAATTGAATTTCTATCAGACCTTGGTTAGTCTCTAAAACTGCTACTTTATCATCTTTCATAGCACTCCTTGTTTGACAAGCGTTCATAATTAAAATACCAATAAATATTGCCTTAAGCCAAGCTTTCATAGCTATCTAACACCTCCTTCTATTGGGCCTTTGAAACCTTTGTTATTTTGGTAATTCTACTATAATTTTAGCGCCATTACCAATTTTACTTTATATTATCAAAAAAGTTAACGACTTACAATCGTATTGACCAATTACTAACTTAATCAAGTTTTAGTTTTAGCAAACGGAAAGGATGCTTTCGCCCGTAAGATAGGTATCGACGGCGTAAGCTGTCCTTCGGCCTTCGCTAATAGCCCAAACAATTAAAGATTGTCCGCGACGGGCATCACCGGCTGCAAATACGCCTTTATGTGAAGTCATATAATTCTCATCGGTCTTGATATTACCTCGGGAATCAAAATCAACTTTTAGCTCTTTGAGCAATCCTTTGTGTTCGGGATGGACAAATCCCACGGCTAAAATTGCTAAGTCAGCTTCAATTTCAAACTCGGAATTAGGGATCTCCTTCATTACCGGACAAGATTCATTTTTATCACTAACGAATTCAACCTGAATACAAGAAAGTTTCTTCAATTTATTGTCTTGACCGATAAATTTCTTAGTTAATATTGCCCACTGCCGCTGAGCTCCCTCTTCATGAGAAGAAGAAGTTTTTAAAAGCAAAGGGTACAACGGCCAAGGATAGCTTTCGGTTCGGCATTCAGTTGGCTTAGGCATAACTTCGATTTGCACTACACAGCTAGCACCTTGCCGGTTAGCAGTGCCGACACAATCTGAGCCGGTATCTCCGCCACCAATAACAACCACCCGTTTATTCTTAGCATCTATTATTCCGTTATCGGATATACTTTCTTTGCTAATCCTTTTATTACTTTGGCTAAGATAATCCATCGCAAAATAAATGCCCTCTAATTGCCTTCCTTCGATATTTAAGTCTCGGGGTTCTCTGGAACCGATAGCTACTACTACGGCGTCGAAGTCTTGTAATATCTTATCCACCGGATAATCTTTACTGACATTAATATTGGGCCTAAATTCTAGGCCTTCTTTTTCTAAAATCTTTAACCTCCGGTCAATTATACCTTTCTCTAATTTAAAATCCGGTATGCCGTAACGTAAAATTCCGCCGATCTTTTTATCTCTCTCAAATACAATTACCTTATGCCCGGCTCTATTTAATTGGGCCGCGCAACTTAAGCCGGCCGGTCCGGAACCAATAACCGCTACTGTTTTATTAGTTCTTTTTTTAGGCGGCCGGGGCTTAATAAAACCGTATTTAAAACCAAACTCAATGATAGCTAACTCGTTTTCTCTTATGGCAACCGGATCGTCATTAATGCCTAAGACACAGGAATATTCGCAAGGAGCCGGACAAACTCTTCCGGTAATTTCTGGAAAATTATTAGTGGCTTCCAAAAGCTCGAAAGCTTCTTTCCACTTACCGGCTAAAGCGTAATCGTTCCATTCCGGGATATAGTTTCCTACTGGACAAGCCCAATGACAAAACGGCGTTCCACAATCCATACATCTTGAAGCCTGTTCTTGAGAGTGCTCTTCGCTTGGTAAAGACGCTACTTCTTGGTAATCTTTTAGGCGCTCACAAACCGGCCGATACCCCCAATTTTTACGCTTAGTTTTTAAGAAGGCTTTTAAATCTTTAGCCATCGGCTGCCTCCAATAAATCCAAATTTTCTTCTAAATCCTTTCCTTCTAATATCCGCTTGTATTCTAAAGGCATAACTTTAACAAATTTTTTAAATTCTACTTTGGAATTATCGAGTATCTTCTTAGCCTTAAGGCTATTAGTATATTTATGAT
>JAGOLA010000044.1 GCA_017994375.1 Candidatus Omnitrophota bacterium
GTGCACCGTTACTGCCTGCGCTTCCGGAGCTCACGCTATCGGCGAGGCTTATCGGGCTATAAAGCAGGGTACATCTAAGGTAGTAGTTTGCGGCGGAACCGAAGCTTGTATTGTTCCTTTGGGTGTAGGCGGTTTTTGTGCCTTAAAAGCTCTTTCCCGGCGTAACCATGAACCCGAAAGAGCGAGTCGGCCGTTTGACCGCGACCGAGATGGCTTTGTTATGGCTGAAGGTGCCGGAGTGGTAGTTTTAGAAGAACTAGAGCATGCCAAAAAACGGGGTGCTTTTATTTATGGAGAGTTAGTAGGTTACGGAGCGACTTGCGATGCTTATCATATTACTG
Organism: Candidatus Omnitrophota bacterium; assembly: GCA_017994375.1. Taxonomy (GTDB): domain Bacteria; phylum Omnitrophota; class Gorgyraeia; order Duberdicusellales; family 4484-171; genus JAGOLA01. The sequence continues at coordinate 342 of JAGOLA010000044.1, forward strand.
CTCCAGATCCCGAAGGCGGTGCTGCTATAAAGGCTATTAATATTGCTTTGGAAGAATCAAGAGTAAGTTTAGACGAAAAAATTTATATCAACGCTCACGGAACTAGCACCGAGCTTAACGACAAGATGGAAACAAAGGCTATCAAGACAGTATTTGGCGAGCAAGCCAAAAAACTATTTATTAGTTCGACTAAATCTATGACCGGCCATACCTTAGGCGCTGCCGGAGCGATTGAGTTTATCGTTTGTTGTTTGGCTATGCGTGATAAAATTATCCCTCCTACTATAAATTACGAAAATCCCGATCCGGAATGCGATTTAAATTATACCCCTAACGTAGCTAAAGAATTTAGCGTAGAAGTAGCTATTTCTAACTCTTTAGGATTTGGCGGACATAACGCCACTCTTTTAGTTAAAAAATTTAAATAATAAGTTTTATAATCATAAGCTTTGAATAGGAAGCGGCAATGGGTTTAACTTTAATCGAAAAAATTTTACTTAAAAAAACCGGGAACAAAAAGCTGGAAGATTTTATCTATGCTAAGGTAGATTTCTGTTTTGGCAACGATATCACTGCTCCTTTAGCGGTAAAGGAATTTAAGCAGGCTAAGTTTATCTCGGTATTCGACTCTACTAAAATTGCTTTTATCTGTGACCATTTTACTCCGGCTAGAGATGCTAAAGCCGCTAACAATGTGAAGCTTTTAAAAGAGTTTGCTCAAGCTTTTAAGATAAAACATTTTTACGATATCAATAGATGCGGGATAGAACATGCTTTTTTACCCGAAGAAGGGTTAGTTAAGCCGTTAGATTTAATTATCGGTGCCGATTCTCATACTTGTACTTATGGTGCTATCGGAGCAGCCAGCTTTGGTGTCGGTTCAACTGATTTAGCAGCAGTTATGAAAGAAGGAAAGTGCTGGCTTAAAGTTCCCAAAACTATAAAGTTTGTTTATGAAGGAAAGTTATCCCGCTGGCTAAGCGGTAAAGATTTAATTCTTTATACTATCGGGAAAATCGGCGTAGACGGCGCTTTGTATAAAGTTATGGAATTTTCCGGAAGTGCAATTAAAAAATTAGATATGGACGATAGATTTACGATTTGTAATATGGCTATCGAAGCCGGAGCAAAAAGCGGAATTATCGAACCAGACGAGAAAACTAAAGATTATTTTCGCCAGTTAAATCCGCAGATGAAAAATATCAAGCTAGAAACTAGCGATAAAGATGCCAAATACGAAGATGTTATCGTTATCGATGTAACTAAGTTACAACCGCAGGTTTCTTGTCCGCATCTGCCGAGTAATACCAAAAGCGTCGATCAATTAAAGAAGGTTACATTAAATCAAGTAGTTATCGGCTCCTGCACTAACGGAAGGATAAGCGATTTAGCGATAGCTGCCAAGATATTAAAAGGAAAAAAAGTAAAAAAAGGATTACGGGCCATTATTTTTCCAGCCACTTACCGGGTTTATGAAGAAGCCGAGAAAAAAGGTTATTTAAAGATTTTTGTAGAGGCCGGCTTAATCGTCTCTTCGCCTACTTGCGGACCGTGCTTAGGCGGCCATAGCGGCATTCTGGATAAAGGAGAGGTGGCTTTGGCAACGACTAACCGTAATTTTATCGGCCGGATGGGGCATCCAGAGAGTTTTGTTTATCTTTCTTCGCCGGCTGTGGCAGCTGCCAGTAGCATAACCGGAAGAATTACTCATCCGGATGAGGTAGTATGATTATTAAAGGTAAAGTGCACAAATTTGGCGACAATATCAATACCGATGATATTATTGCGGCTAAATACCTTGATTCGCAGGATGAAAAGTTTTTAGGTTCAAGGTGTATGGAGAATATCGACCCTGATTTTACTAAACGCGTCAGGCCCGGCGATATTATAGTAGCCGGAAGTAATTTCGGCTGCGGTTCAAGTAGAGAGCATGCTCCCTGGGCTATTAAAGGTTGCGGCATAACAGTAGTAATTGCCAAGAGTTTTGCGCGGATATTTTACCGTAATGCCGTAAATATCGGTTTGCCGATAGTTGAACTTAAAGAAGTAGACCAGATAAGCAATGCTGATACAATAGAGGTTGATTTATCCAAGGGGATAGTAAATAATATCAGTAAAAATAAGTCCTACCGGATTAGCGTTTTTCCTAAATTTTTGCAGGAAATTATTGAATCCGGCGGTTTGATTAATTGGATTAAAGCTAAGGAGTCAAAAAATGAGTAAAAAATATAAAATTGCCGTAGTGCCTGGAGATGGCACTGGCCCGGAAGTAGTAAGGGAAGGCTTAAAAGTTTTAGCGGCAGCCGGAAAAAAATTTAAATTTATTTACGAAACTAAAACTTTTGATTTTGGCGGTGAACGCTATCTTACTAGCGGCAAAACTTTGGAAGATAAAGATATTGCCGAATTAAAAAAATACGATGCTATTTATCTTGGTGCTATCGGCCACCCCCAAGTTAAGCCAGGGGTGCTTGAAACCGGAATTTTACTTAGATTGAGATTTTCTCTGGACCAATACATTAATTTACGGCCGGTTAAATTATATGATGCTAAATTCTGCCCGCTAAAAGATAAGAAGCCGGAAGATATTGATTTTGTAGTGGTACGTGAGAATTCCGAAGGGCTTTATAAAGGTATGGGGGAGTTCAAAGATAAAGGTACTGATAAGGAAGTAGCCATGCAAATTTCCTATAATACTAAAAAAGGCGTAGAACGTTGCATACGTTATGCTTTTGAATATACCAGAAAGAGAAACCGCAAAAAGAAATTGACCCTTTGCGGAAAGACCAATGTTTTAACTTATGCTTGGGATTTATGGCAGCGTACTTTTAATGAGGTGGCTAAAGAATATCCGGACATTACGACTGATTATGCCCATGTCGATGCTACTACCATGTGGTTTGTTAAGAATCCAGAGTGGTTTGACGTCATTGTCACCGATAATATGTTTGGTGATATTATCACTGATTTAGGAGCTATGATCCAGGGCGGTATGGGTATAGCTGCCGGCGGAAATATTAATCCCGAAGGCGTATCGATGTTTGAGCCTATCGGCGGAAGCGCCCCTAAATATACCGGAAAAGATGTTATCAATCCTTTGGCGGCAATTTGTGCTGTTGGGATGTTGCTTGAGAATTTAGGAGAAGTCCAAGCTGCTGAAGCTATCGAGCAGTCAGCCATAAAAGTTGTTACCCAGAAATTAAAATCTCTGGCTGCCGGTAAAATGGGCTATTCCACTACCGAAGTCGGCAATCTAGTAGTCGAGAATCTTTGAAAATAAAACGAGAGGTGAAAGATAAATGGATAAAAAAGCCAAGTATAATGTAGCTGTAGTGGGCGTAGGCGTGGTTGGCATCGAGATGATTCGCTGCCTTAAGAAAAGAAAATTTCCTTTGGATAGCTTAAAAGTTTTTGCCCGCTCCAGCCGCGCTATAGAAATAGATAACGAAAGCTATCAAGTTGAAGCTATCTTGCGGGACGGCTTTGATAATATCGATATTGCTCTTTTTGCCGGAACCGAAGGCGAAAAAGGCGCTGCCGTAGCTTTTGCGCAAGCAGCAGTAGAAAGAGGCGCAGTGGTAATAGATAACGGCGCTGATTTTAGAATGGACCCTAAAGTCCCTTTAGTAGTTCCCGAAGTCAATCCTAAAGATATCAAAAAACATAAAGGTATAATTGCTAATCCTAATTGTTCCACTATACAGATGGTAGTTAGCCTTTGGCCGATTTATAAAAAAGTAGGAATTAAAAGAGCGGTTGTGACTACCCTACAGGCTTCTTCCGGTGCCGGTAGATCGGCAGTAGAACAGCTTAATAAAGAAGTAGCTCAAATTACTGCTACTGATTTTAATAATATCCATGTTGATTTACAAAATAAGGCTATGCCGCAACAATTAGCTTACAATGTCTTTCCGCAGATCGGCGGATTCATCGAAGATGACTTTACCAGCGAAGAGTGGAAGTTAGTAAGAGAGACCCATAAAATTATGCACGATAATAAAATAAAAATTTCGGCTACCACCGTAAGGGTTCCGGTTAAAACCGGCCATTCTGAATCTATTTATATAGAAACTAATAAACCAATAGATCCTTTAAAAGTTAAAAACCTTCTTGCTAAGTCTGCAGGTATCATCGTCATTGATGAGCCCAAAGAAGGCCTTTATCCGATGCCTAAAGATATCGAGGGCAAGGATGAAGTGTTTGTAGGCCGTATTCGGCGTGACCCCTTTGTTAAAAACGGCCTTTGGCTTTGGGTAGTAGCAGATAATCTCTTAAAAGGCGCGGCCTTAAATGCTGTCCAAATCGCCGAACACTTGATTGAAATCTAACTTATTTTTTTCGATGGCTAAGGTAATTTCTTGTTACACGATATAAAATTATACCGCTTACCAGAATCAAAAGTACTCCTATAATAATACCGAAGGACTCACCAGATTTCATATATGCTATTCCGATTAATAGAGTCGGCCCAAAGATTAACCATACTCCAATAAGAGCAATTAAAGGAACTGGTCCCGATGCTAAACGTCGGTAAAGCCACCCCACTGAATGAATTCTATTGATAGGGTCATAGGTAACCCAATTACCCAAAGGACGCCCACATTTTTTACAAAAGTCAACATTGGGTTCAATTTTAGTAAGACAAGCTGGACATAAAGGTAACTCTTTTTGTGAATTATCTTTGTTCATTCTCTTCTCCTTTAGGGTTTAGTTGAGATTTAGCTTTAAGTATATTTTAGAGCATTTTCTGCATATAGACAATATCAAATACTTGATTTTTCTTTTGGCCGATTTTCTTAAACCGTCCGCACTCGCTAAAGCCGTTTTTTTTATGAAAGTTAATACTTCCTTTATTAAGTGAAGAAATATTGGCTAAGATAGAATTTAGGCCTTTCTTTTTTCCTTCACTAATAAGATAAGTAAGCATCATTTTGCCGATGCCTTTTCCGGTTAAGCCTTCTTTTATAAAATAGGTTATTTCTGCGGTTTGAGAAAAAGTCGATAAGGGATTATAAGAGCGAAGCATCCCAAACCCTAAAACCTGGCCATTTTCATCTTCAACGATGATAGCCGGATAACCTTGCGATAGCTGTAAAAACTTGTCAAAGAATTCATAGGGTAAAGTATTTTGCGGATAAGCCGCAAAGCTATTCTCTACGTAGTAATTGAAAATATCCATAACTTCTTTTTGGTGCTCTTTCGCCAAAGGTTTTATTTTTATTTTCATAAATATTAGTATAGTTAGGATTTAATCTAAACAGGCTCTAAAGTAGTTCTTATAATATTACACACTTTTGCTATACTGACAAGGAAAAAGATTGTATAGCTTATATATTAGCTCTATAATATCCCAAAGTGCTTAAAAGCCTTAAAAAGTATGGAAAATAACATCTTTTTAGAGATTGAGTATTTGGGAAGTCATTACTTTGGTTTTCAAATCCAGGAAAAGAAAGGCAAAAGAGAAATTACTGTCCAAAGTGTAGTCGAGGAGGCTTTACGAAAGCTTTTTAAGCAAAAAATTAGGATAGCCTATGCCGGACGAACTGACAGAGGAGTACATGCCAAAGGGCAAGTGATAAATTTTAAAGTCGATTCTTCCATACCGCTTAAGAATATCAAAGTAGCTTTAAATACTCTCTTACCTTGCGATATCCGGGTTAAAAAGGTAAAGAAAGCTCTTTTAGATTTTCATAGTCGTTTTTGGGCTAAATCCAAAATTTATGAGTATGTAATTCTTAATAAGTCCGAACCTTCGGTATTTTGGGAACATTTGTCTTGGCAGATAACCGAGAAACTGGATTTAGAAAAAATAAAGAAGATAAGCAAAAAATTAGTAGGCAAAAAAGATTTTTTTCTCTTTGCTAAGGAAGCCAAAAAATATCTAGACTGTACCAGAGAGATTAAGAGCATCAGCGTTAAAAAGAAAGGCAGTTTTATCCATATTTATATCGAAGCCGACGGCTTTTTAAGGAATATGGTTCGTAATATAGTCTCTTTTTTAGTTAAAGTGGGTAGGGGAAAAATAAGCCCTAAAGAAGTTTCGTTAATTCTTGCCAAGAAAAAACCATATATTAACAAGCCGGCACCAGCCCAAGGTTTATACTTATTAAAGGTAAAATATGCAAAAATTTAGCCGTTATGATTTAGCCAGTTTTGCCTTCTTAGCCTTTCTTACTATTTTTTCCTTAGCCCGCCACGGTTATTTACCGCAATTTATCGACGGCTATTATCACTTATCAGTGGCTAACGGTTTTATTCAATCCGGCGGCTGGGTCGGTTGGGATTGGTGGAGTTTTGCTCCTTTTGGCCGGCCGCATCTTTACCCGCCTTTATACCACTTAATATTAGTATTATTGCAAAAGTTAGGCTTAAGCGGGATAACCGCGCTAAGAATTTCGGAAGTAGCGATAGTCCCTTTATTTTTCTTCGTGTTTTGGTTTGTTTCTCGCAGCCTCTTAAATGACCGTTTTTCTTTTATTAACCTTTTAGCTCTAAGCGGTTTTTTTTCTTTTTATTCCTCGGTAACAGCTAATGTCCCGGCTAGCCTGGCTCTTATTTGGGGTTTTTTAAGCTGGTATTGGCTAAAGAAAAAGAGAGTTATAAAATCTATTATTTTCTTAACCTTAACTTTTTATACTCACAGTGCTATATCCTGGGTATTTTGGATTTCTTTTTTATTTATTCTGGCTTTTGACCAGGAATTTAGACACACAGCTTTAAAGACTTTGCTTATAAGTTTAGCTTTAGCCGCTCCTTTTTTATGGCATCAGCTACGTTATTTCCGCTATTTAGATATTCAGGTATTAGGAGAAGCCGGTTTTACTCACTTTAATATTTTTATTTTTTTATCGGGATTGGTTTTTTTAGCCTTTTTCTACCGCCGTAGTCTCTTCGTTCTTCTCTTTCTAGGTTATCTTATCGGTAGCTTAATAGTATTTTTTAGGTATCCTTACCGTTTTTTCTCGGCCCAAGGAATAGTAGGTTTTACTTTTTTTGCCTCTTTGCTATGGGACAAGGTTTTGAATCCTTCGCAGAAATCCCCGGGTTTTAAATGCTCTATTGTGATTTCTGCTCAGGAGGGAGCCAGGAACTTTAGTTCTTGGGGCTCCACCTATTTAAAATCCGGCTATAAAAAAGTTATTTTGGCTTTAGTTATTATATATCTTTTATTTTTCCAGGTTACCTTAGATCTTGATAAAGAAAAATCCAATTTTAATATTATAAATTCTACCTGCTATAACCTTTTATCCGGAAAATGCTATCAACTCTTTGAATTTAGGACTTTTTATTATCCTGAATTTTACGACCCTCTTGTTTGGCTTATCCGCGAAAATACTGCCGAAGGAGATATCATTTTTTCTAATATCAGAATAGCAGCCCAGATCTTTTCAGCTCTTTCCGGTCGTCCTACTTCTAGTCCGATGCTTTGGGAAGTTAAAGCCGCCAAAGATTTCGAATACCATAAGTACGCTAAGCTGATAATTTGGCTAAAACCCTCGCCAAGCGAAAAAATCTTAAGCCAGAATAAGATAAGATGGGAGAAAATTTACGAGGATAACTTAAGTTGCGTTTATCTAAATCTTGACTATCAACCCCCAATAAAAAAATTAAAATCAAAGCTTAATTTCCCGCTCTTAGCGCTGATTTTCTTTATTTTATTGGTCATTCATATTAGAGATAGCATTTTTATTAAAAAGAAGAGAGATTAGAGTTATTTTAGCAGTATTAAATTTAAGAAAGCTATGGTATAATTTTCAAAATGAAAAAATTAATTATTTTACTAATAGCTAGCGTGGTGCTTTTAAATTCCGGCTGTTACAGTATCCGTAAGAAATTTATCCGGAAAAAGAAGGTGGAGGAAGAAGTACCGGTTTACGTCGATTTTAAAGATTATCCTGAAAAGCCCACACGCGAAGCATACCTCAATTACTATCTTTTCGTAGAAGGTTGGCTAGATGAATTAAGCGGCGCTTTAAAGAAAGGAGTAAGCTATAAACGAGAAAAACGCTCTTTAGAAGAAGCCATTATGAATTTTGAGCAGATAATCTCTTTTTATAATGATGAAGGCCGCGAAAGAGCTTATCCTTTATATAAAGACTTATTAGAGATAAGAGAAGAAGTAAAAAAGAGCGCTAACATGAGCGAGCTAAAACGTAACCACTTAATCCGAAAAATAGAACAATTGAAAAGGAGGTTCGAAAGGGAATTTAATTATACCGACGCTGAGAAATGGATGAATTAACCTTAAAAACCTTCATTATTGGTGATTTAGAGAATAATTGTTATCTTGTCTTTGATAAAAGAACAAAAAAAGGCTTCTTAGTAGATGCGCCGGAGCCGATAAGAGAAGTTATTAAATTTATCACTAAGGAAAATTTAGAGATTAGTTTTGTGGCTTTAACTCACGCTCACTTTGACCATATTGCGGGCTTGGATGATTTGGCCTTGCAGTTTTACGTTCATTCCGAAGACAGTAGTTTCTTAAAAGACCCTAAGCTAAACGGCTCCTTATTTTTTTCTTCTTCCGTTAAGACTGAAAGAAAACCGAACTTTTATCCGCCGGAAGGTTTTTTAAAATTCGAAGAACATTCACTTAAAATTATTCACACTCCCGGGCATACTCCGGGTTCGGTATCGTTGAACTTGAATAACTGGCTTTTCAGCGGCGATGCTTTATTTTTTGATTCTATCGGCCGCACTGATATTCCTTTAGCCAGCCACAAAGTTTTGATCCAAGCCATTAAAGAAAAACTTTTGACTTTACCCGAAAATACCCTTGTTTATCCCGGACACGGCCCCTTTACTGACATCGGCCGGGAAAAGAAGCTTAATTCTTTTTTACAATAAAATGGAAGTTTTTTTGGAAGCTTTTATCGACTATCTTAAAGTGGAAAAAGGTTTGGCCGCCAATTCCATATCTTCTTACCAAAATGATTTAGGGCAATACCTTAAATTCTTACAGCAATTAAAAATTGATAATCCCAAAAACATCGACCGTAAAGCCATAAATAATTTTTTGTTTTATTTACGTAGTCGTATGTCGGTGCGCAGCATATCGCGAATGCTCTCGGCTGTTAAGAGTTTTCACCGTTTTTTATTACGCGAGAAAATAACTGCCAGTGACCCTTCCAGCCTTATCGAGACGCCTAAAACCGAAAAAACAATTCCTTCTTTTTTGACCAAAGAAGAAGTAGAAGAAATACTTAAAATCCCCAATTTAAAAAAAGTTCAGGGTATTCGCGATAGGGCTATTTTAGAGCTGATGTACGCTTGTGGCTTAAGGGTCTCGGAGTTAGCGACTCTAAAAGAAGGAGACGTAAATTTAGAGGTTGGATTTATTAAATGTAAAGGCAAGGGTTCCAAGGAAAGAATAATTCCCTTAGGGCAAGTAGCGCAGCGTTTTTTAAATAAGTATTTTAGCGAAGCCAGACTTAAATTATTGGGTAAAAAAATAAATCCTAATCTTTTTTTAGCTCAAGGAGGCCGTAATTTAAGCCGTCAGAGTATTTGGAAGATGATAAAAGAGATAGTCCGTAAAGCCGGAATAAAAAAAGCGGTTAGCCCTCATACCTTAAGGCACAGTTTTGCTACCCATCTCTTAGAAGGAGGAGCGGATTTGCGCAGTGTCCAAGAGATGCTCGGACATGCCAGTATAAGTACTACTCAAATTTATACTCATGTAAATCAGAGCCGGTTAAAAAAGATTCATAGCCAATTTCATCCCCGGGCGAAATAAGGTTAGGTTTAAGTAAAGAGCTTTAAACATGGTAAATCGAATAAAGACTTTACCCCCACAGTTTCAGAAGATTCTAAAAACCACTTCCTCGCTTGCGGATCCAGCCGCAATTAAGATATATCTAGTTGGAGGAATAGTCAGGGATTTAATATTAAAGCGTGCTGTTTTTGATTTAGATATTGT
>JAGOLA010000045.1 GCA_017994375.1 Candidatus Omnitrophota bacterium
CTACTGTAGCATAAAATGTGGGCACGAATAAAAGTGTAATTAAAGTAGAGATACTTAAACCACTAATCATAGTAATACCTAAGGGCTGCCAGGATTCAGAACCTTCGCCTTGGAAAATTGCCATTGGTAAAAGTCCGGCTAAAGTAGTAATAGTGGTCATCAAAACTGGACGTAACCTCTCTTTGCCAGCTTGAGTAACTGCCTCATGCATTGGATAACCCCGGGCACGTAAGATATTGATGTAACTAATTAGAACAATGGCATTATTTACTACGATACCCATTAACATAATCATTCCCAAGAAAGAAATAATGTTAAGAGTAGTGCGCGTTAAGATAAATCCCCAAAATACTCCGGTAAAAGTAAAAGGCACGGCAAACATTACTACAAAGGGGTCCAACAAAGATTCGAATTGCCCGGCCATCACCATATAAACCAGACAAATTCCTAATAGTAAAAGTATGGCTAAATCTTTGAAAGCTTTTTGCTGCTCTTCGGCTTCACCGCCAAAATTGATTCTTATATCTTTAGGAATAACCATTTTCTTTAGTACCTTTTCGATATCCTCTTTTATCTTTCCGGCAGAACGGCCAAAGACATTACATTCCACCCTTAATACTCTTTCGCGGTTTTGACGTTCAATTTCTACCGGCCCGGTTTCTTCATAAATCTCGGCAAAATTCGATAATCTTAGCGGTTTTTTAGTAATTGGTGAAACTATCGTCAAATTCTCGATATCTTCGAGCTTGGCGCGAGAACTCTCCTCTAATCTTACGTAGATATCGTAAGTTTCTCCCTTCTCCCGATAGCGCGTAGCTGTTGAACCTTCGATATAAGTCTTAAGGCTGTTAGAAATAGTTTGCATATTTAATCCTAAAATTGCCGATTTTTCTCTATCTATTTTAATTCTCAATTCCGGCCGGCTTATTTCTCGAGAAATACTTACATCTACTGCACCCGGGATATTCTCGATAATCCTTTTCATCTTTTCGCCTAAAGCATTAGTCTCTTCAAAAGAGTGACCGATAATTTCAAGTTGTATGGCTTTACCGCCCATCCCAGTAATCATCCTCCCGATAGGATTACCGGTAGTAATATCTACTTTTAACACTCCGGGAATAAGTTTAATCTCTTGACGTAGAATCTGTCCGATTTCAAAGACCGAACGTTTTCTTTGAGTTTTAGGAACTAATTTTACTCCCGCTGCTACTACGTGTTCACCGGAAGTTCCGGCAGCCCGCATGGCCCTACCCATACTGGGAGCAGTTCCGGGCCGAGCATACCTTAACTTAGCTTCGGGAACTTTTTTCTCTAAAATATCTTCAATTCTTTTAGCTAATTTATCGGTTTCTTCTAATCTAGTGCCTAAAGCAAGTTGAACAGTAGCGCGAATATCGCCGGTATCTTCATCGGGAATAAATTCGTTTCCGATGAAAGGCAATAAAAATAAACTTAAGATAAATACCGTTAAAAATCCTAAAATTATTAATTTTTTATGTTCTAAGGCGAATTTCAAAAGCCGGCTATAAAAATCTTCCATAGTTTTAAACCACTGTTCCGAAACAGCGTATAAATCAGTAAATAAACTTTTAGGTTTATCGGAATTATTGGGATTCATCTTCAACCACTTGGCACAAAGCATTGGACTAAAAGTAGCCGAGCTAAATAAAGAAGCAGCCAAAGTTACGATTACAATTATTGCTAATTCCGAAAACATTATTCCTACTACCCCGTGAATAAATAGCATTGGTAAAAACACTACTATGGTAGTTAAAGTAGAAGCACTGATAGCTAAAAACATCTCCGAAGTACCAAAAATAGCAGCTTCTTTGGGACGTTTTCCTCTTTCTAAATGCCGCCAGATATTATCGACAACGACAATAGCATTGTCGACCACCATACCGCAGGCAATCGCCAAAGAAGACAAACTGATAGTATTTATAGTTTTACCGCTTAAGAAAAGATAGATAAAAGAAATCAATAAAGAAAAAGGTATGATTAAAGCAATAATAAGACTGCTCCTTATCTGCCTTAAAAAGAACCATACTACCAAGATAACTAAAAAAATTCCCCACCAAAGCGTAGTTTTTAAAGAATTCAAAGCCTGGATAATATCCGAAGAACTATCAAAAATGATAAACATCCTCACGTCTGCCGGAAGGGTAGACTCTAATTTTTTAAAGGTACTTTTTATCCGTTGAGCTACTGCAACAGTATTTACCCCAGTCTGTTTTTGGATCATCATCATAAGACCGGGTTTACGGTCGATTCTTACGCGCATCATTATTTCTTTAAAGCTATCTTCGATACGCGCTACGTCTTTTAAATAAACTGCCTTTTCGTTATATTTTCCTAAAATTACCGAATTTATCTCATCCGGAGAAGCAAATTCTCCCGGTAAACGCACTAAATAATCCGTTAAACCTGATTTTAAGTTTCCTACCGGCTGGGTAATATTTTCTTGCTTTAAAACCGTTAAAATATCTAAAATAGAAAATCCGTAGCCCTCTAGCCTTTGTCTGTCCACCCAAACATTGATTTGTCTTTCCAATCCTCCCAATAATTGGACAGTACCAACTCCCGGTAATTGTCGTAAAGTATCTGCCACTCTTTTATCGATTAAATCATAAAGGCCGGAATAACTTTGCTGGGCAGTCACACCTACAAAAAGAATCGGCATCATGGCAGTATTGAATTTAAAAATATAAGGGTTCTCCATCTCATCGGGTATATCAGGAAGAAGCCTTTTAGCTAATTCGATACGGTCGCGGATATCATTGGAAGCAGCATCTAAATTCGTTCCCCAAGCAAACTTAAGAGAAATGATCGAAAGTTCTTCGGAAGAGATAGAAGTTATCTTTTCTATTCCCGGAGTAGTAGCAAGCTGGTTCTCTAACACTTCGGTTACCTTGATTTCTACATCTTCGGGGCTGGCACCAGGATAACTAGATACTACGCTAATCACCGGCGGCTCGATTTCAGGCATCTGATCAACGCCTAAATTAGCAAAACTATAAAAGGCTACCACTAAGATGCCTATAAAAATCATTAAATTAGTAACCGGCTTTCTAACGCCAAATTCAGGTAAATTCATAAGTTATTTTATATTATTTTCTATTAGCTCTGTTACTACTGGACTATTGTCTTTTAGAATTTGTTGACCCATAACTACTACCAACTCTTCAGGCGATAAACCTTCTGTCACCTGATAATAAGGGCCTTTGCTTATTCCTAAAGTAACCTTTCTTAAAGTAGCGTGGTTATCTTTTACTACAAAGATATAAGCATCCGGGGCTTTACCCATAACTGCCTCTTTTAATACTGCTAAGGCATTTTGGTAGCGGTTAATCACTAACTCTACCCGGCAAAACATCCCGGATTTTAAAAAATGTTTAGGATTATCTATGGTTATCTCAATAGGCGCAGAACGCGTACTTAAATCTACCACCGGACTTACTTTAGTTACTTGGCCTAAAAATTCTTCTTGAGGATAAGCATCGGTACTTACCTTAGCCTCTTGGCCAAGAGAAATCCTAGGTAAATATCTTTCCGGAATCTCTAAATTTATTTTTACCTTATCCATATCTATCACAAAAGCTACTGGCGTTTGCTCTGTTACCTTTTGCCCGATATCGACATAAACCCTACCAACCACACCATCAAGAGGGCTATCTACTGGAGCTTTTTCAAATTTCAGCCCTACTTCATCGCGGTCAATATAAGCAAGGGCCTGGCCTTTTTTTATGACGCTACCATCCTCTTTTATCTTTTCTATGATCTTTCCGCTTACCTTAGGATAAACTATAGCCTCATTTTGGGCTTTGATATCGCCGGTGTATTCTAAGGTTTCTAAAATATCAGCGGCTTTAACTTTTAAGACTTTGACCGGGATAGCTGCTGCCTGCCCCTGATTTTTATCTCCCCTCTGCTGGCAGCTAAAAGTAAAGATGAGTAATAAACTTAATATTAAACCTCGTATATTCATTACATTCCTCCCGTGGCTTTATTAAAATTACTTTTTGCTACAATATAATCATAAATAGCCTGCTTCTGATTAAATAAAGATACCTGATAAGCTAAAATAGCATCGTTTAAATCGAGATAGCTTAAGATACCAAAACGATATTTTTCTTTACTTACCGAAAGTGTATCTTTATATAAATCTAATTCTACTTGAGTGGATTTTACTTTTAAGAAAGTGTTTCTTAAATCCAAATAAGCATTTTTTAACTCTAAGGCTATGTCTCTAATAGCCTTGTCTTTTAAGATTTGGGTTTCTTTTAAATCTACGATGGCCTGCTCTAACTTAGCTTTGGTCTGCCAACCGTCAAATATCGGCCAGGAAAAAGTTACTCCTACGATATTATAATCATTCCAATCTTTAGCTATACTGGTAGTGCTGGCAACATGCGAGCGGCTGTAATAATCCCAAGAAGCATAAATGCTGGGCCGGCCGTCAGCTTTAGCGATTTCTACCGCCTTCTGATCAGCTTGGGTTTGAGCCTCATATTGCCTTATCTCCGGACGGTTTGCCAGAGCTTTTATAATAGCCTCATCATAACTTACTTCTTTAGGCTGGAAACTAAATTGGCCTACCGCTTTTATATTAACTTCTTTATCTAAAGCTAGTAAATTCTTAAGCAACGCTAAGGCACTCTCGGACTGATTCAGTGCTGCCTGATAAGCTTGTTCAACTTGTGCCAGCGCCTCTTTAATTTTTAAAATATCCGACTTGGAAGTTTGACCGTTTTTATAACGCTCTTCTAAAAAATTAAGATGCTGATTAGTATTCTCTGATATCTTCTGATTTAAGACACTAAACTCATTAGCTAATATCAAGGTATAAAAAGCCTTCTCTACCTTGGCTATCGTCTCTAACTTAGTTTTATCCAATAAAGCCTCTACTACTTCTAAATTGTATCCGTTATATTTTAAGGTATTAATAGTCTTTCCTCCTTGATATAAATACTGCTTTAAAGTAGTTTGAGTGGTAGTTTGGTCTAAATTTTCGGAGTAATATCCTTGGTTTTGGGTCCAAGAACCGGTAAAACTTATAGTAGGAAAAAAATCAGCTCGGCTTTCGCTAATTTTAGCTTTAGCTTTTTTAACTTCTTCTTGTTTTAGTAAAACTTCCGAATTCTCCCTTAAGGAAAGAGCCACTGCTTCTTCTAAGGTCAGAGAAATTTCTTCGGCCCTAAGAATAAAAAAAGGAAACATCAAAAAAATAATTAGCGCTAAAATTTTAAATTTCATTGTTTGCTATCTTCTTTAGTTAATATCTGATGAATACGGCCTAAGATCCTTAAATAGTCCTCACGCTCTGACTCTGAAATTTTACCAAAAATATCGATAATCATTTTACGACGCTGAAGATGCGCCTCTTTTACCAACTCTATGCCTTTAGAGGTAAGCTTTACTTTAATAATTCGCCGGTCATGAGAATCAAATAGCCGCTGCAGATAAAGAGATCTTACTAACCTATCTACTAACCCGGTCATTGCCGCTGTAGTCACTCCCATAAAATGAGCCAAATCGCTCATTTTAGCCTCGTCTTTATCGTATAAAAAATTCAAAATTACAAATTGCGGCAAAGTGATTTTACCTTTAGATAAGGCGTCGGCTTGGCGACGGGCAAACTCTCTAAGCATTACTGGTAAAATCTTAGTTAATTCATCGGCAAATTGGGAAAGGGTAAGTTTAGTCATATTCAATCTCCTTAATATTTAACTATCTTAATTATTAACTATCTTAAGTATAATATAAAAAAGCTAAAAAGTCAAGGATTCTTGCTAGTTCTTTTCTAGATTTATTATAAGATAAAGGTAGGTTAATTTTTAGCTAGGAAATTAAAGCTTAGGCTTAACTTTATCAATTTCCTTACCAAGTTCGATATCGATTAATTTTGACTTTTTAAAAGCTAATATCTGCGAAGGATAAACGCTCCTATGCCCGGTCATAAGAAAGCTAATCACACACACTAAAGCTGCGTAAGGACCTATTTGTGGCCCAAAAAGCTCAATAGCCATGATACTCGCAGCTATAGGAGTATTAGCAGCACCGGCTAATAGCCCCACTAAACCTAAGGCCGAAAAAAGCATAATATTTAAGTGTAGTACTTGAGCAAATATATTTCCGGCAGTAGAACCCACAAAGAATATTGGTGTTACGATTCCGCCGCTTCCGCCGAAATTAAGCGTAAGACTAGTAGTAAATGACTTAACAATAAAAGCATACCAGCTAATGCTTTGTCCATTTAAAGAAGATTCTATAGTGTTTAATCCTAGCCCTAAATAATCTTTAGAAAACAATAAAGCCACGATAACTAAAACTGCTCCGCCTATCAAACCTTTAAGCGGTTTATAAACTTTTAATTTTTCAGAAACTTTTTTACCGACATTCAAGATATCGATTAATAAGAATGAACATAACCCAAAAAATATTCCTGCTAAAATAATTTGATAGAATAATACCGCTGAAAAATTTAGGGTAGTAGTAAGAGTATGGTGAAAGTAACGGATACCAAGCATCGAAGAAACATTGTAACTAATAATTCCGGCTATAAAAGACGGTAACAAAACGTCATAAAGAATACTTCCCACAAAAAGAACCTCTACCCCAAAAATAGCTCCGGCAATAGGAGTACCAAAGACAGAAGCAAAACCAGCACTAATACCGCAAATAACTAGTTTTTTACGGTCATGGGCATCAAAATGGAACAATCTAGCGAATACCGAAGTAATACCAGCGCCGATTTGAGCACAAGGGCCCTCTTTACCGGCAGAACCACCGAAAGCAATGGTAATAATAGTTGCTAATAATTTTACGGGAATAACTGCTGCTTTGATAACGCCATCGTTTTTATGAATAGCCTCGATAACTTTCTCTGTGCCGTGGCCTTCAGCATCCGGAGCTAGGAATTTGATAAGAATGGCACTTAAAAATAAAGCTAACGGTACAAGAAAAAAATAATACTGCTGTAAGCTGGCCTTTTGCGAAGACCAATTTAAAGCTTTTAAAAATACAGCGGTAGAAACTCCTACCATCAAACCTGCTATTATGGCGAGGCATACCCATTTTATAACACTGTAAAAAATAGCGCTTTGCTCTTTGATACGTTTTTTCATTTAATAGCTAAGATATACGATATTTTATAAGTAAATTTTTTCTATTTTTGAGTTATTATACCTCTTGACTCTGAATTTGACAAACTATCAATGCTCCTTATAATAATCAGCGCTATGAATATTACTAAAATAAACCCCATTCTTATTACCTGCTCCCAAGAAATGTCGCCCTGGCTAGAAAAAGAAATCTCGCAATTAGGCTTTAATGTTCAAAGCAGCCATTCTACAGGAATTATCATAAACGCTACTTATAATGACTGTTTATTATTAAATTTATATCTTCGCACGGCTTATCATGTTTTATACCTTATCAAGGATTTTTCCTGTAATAGCTTAGAAAATTTATATCAATTAATAACTAATATTTCTTGGGAAAATATTATACCTAATGACGAAGTCTTATCGGTAGTAGCACAAGCCAATCATCCTTCGGTAAAAAATGTGATGTTTGTAAATCAAAAAGTAAAAGATGCTATTGTTGACCGGATAAAAGAAAAAACCGCTAAAAGACCGAACTCCGGTCCTGATAGAAAGAATGTCGTAATAAATGTTTATTGGAATAAAAACCATTGTTGGGTATACCTTAATACTTCCGGAGAGAAACTGTCCAATCGCTCCTACCGAAAAATACCCCTGCAAGCGCCGTTGCAAGAAACTTTGGCAGCAGGAATTATCATTGCCAGCGGATATAAAACCAATACTCCCTTTATTAATCCGATGTGCGGCAGCGGAACTTTAGCTATCGAAGCAGCCCTTATAGCCTTAAATAAAGCACCGGGACTACTTCGTAGCAACTACGGATTTCAACATACTAAGTTTTTTGATTCTGATCAATGGCAGAAATTAAAAAAAGAAACCCTCCTCAAGAGCCGTAAAGAACTCGTGGCAGCTATTATTGCTACTGACCATAATCCTGAAGCTATCAAAGCAGCCCAAAATAATGCTAAAGCTGCTGGTGTAGACCATTTAATAACTTTTAAGGTTTGTGATTTTAGGGATACTCCTATTCCTGATGAACCAGGAACTATAATCCTCAACCCCGAATACGGGTTACGCATGGGAGAAGAAAAATCTCTGGAAACTGTCTATGCATCAATAGGAGATTTCTTTAAAACTAAATGTTCGGGATACACTGGCCATATTTTTACCGGAAACCATAAACTTGCCAAAAAAATAGGGCTTAGGCCAAAAAACAAAATTCCTTTCTTTAATGGGGATATTGAATGCCGGTTACTATCCTACGAAATGTATCGTGGCACTCGTAGGACAAATTTTGAAAAATAGTAAAGCCCTACGGATTAAATCCCTGATGTCTTTGTGGGCAGGAACTTAAAAATTACCCTTTGTGGACAATTCTCATAACTGCCTATTTTCAGATAAACTGAAAGAATTCTGTAAGGAACCGCCTGCTATTACTTAAATTGTTTTTTGACTTTAGGGTGGGTAAAAAATAATAGATATAGAAAAGGGAATATCAGAATAGGTACATACTCCCAATTATAAATAAGTATAAATTTAGAAATTGAAATACATATAACTAAAGATATAATTCGCAGTAAATTCAAGATAATTAAAACTATTCTTGCTCTATTATTAAGTTTTAAAATTAGAATGCCACAAGTAAAGATAACCATCGCCCAAATCCAAGGAAGTAATAATAAACTATTAGATAATTCAGGTTTTGTGCAAGGAATTTCTGTAGGAATAATAGCCAAATAGCTAGAAAACGTTTTGATAAAAATAGCGATATTAAAAAAATAATTTCCAAAAATATCAGCGATTAAAAATACCACACTACTAACAATAATTAGTAAACCTAATATAAAAATACCTTTTTTCATTTATGTCTCACCCAAATATATATTCTATTTATAGTAATTATCTGTAATATTTTTTACCATATATAGTTAAAAAGTCAAATTCCCTAAGTAGCACCTTGAAAAAATAAAATTACAAGCTCCCTATATTGAATGAGTTTTGCAACTGGTGTATGATAGAAGAAACGAAGAGAATATGCCAAAAACTATTTTCTGCTATTTTGCTAACTTACGATATCCTACAAATATAAGCACTACAAAAGCTACCAACAATGATAAAAACCTCATCCAGTCTTGGAGTTCAGACCAATAAAACATATATCCTTCAGTTAAAGAAAAAATTCCTCCGAACATGAGACCAGTTCCAATTGCTTGGATAGGCATAATTGCACCAATAATTATACAAGCTATACCTACGGGAACTGATACAAAAAAAAGATTTCTCTGGAAAATCTTTAGCTTTTCTTGCCAAATTTTATTTTTTTCTTTTCTTTCCTTGTCTAATTGTGCTCTCTCTTCAGGGGTAGCTTTATCATATCGCTGGTAGGAATAATTATCGTAATAGTTATCCCACTTAGGTGCCGGACTAAAGGTACTAACCCCATAGTGAACTAGCATCGGTAAAATTATGGCAATACCAAATCCTAAAGCAAATTTTTTAGCCAGCATTTCTGCCTCCTTCTTTTGCTATTTATTATAAAAATAAAACCCTTATAAATTTTGTAATTGGTTGATATTAAAATTAATATTAATTCTTTTCAAATAAATTTGCTACGTTATCCTTCCAATTAAAGCTATTCAATGTCCATCCTTCTATATTTTTATAGAAAATAAAAATCCAAGGTAAAGCGTTATTTGTCATTTTTGCTAAATAACGAAACCGTATTATGGAATCACCAATTTTTGCTGAATCAATAAATTCAAAACCAATTGGCTCGCCATATCTTTTCCCATATTGCTCTAATTGTGCTTTAGTTTGGATAGCAACTGAATCTACTTCTGTTTCGCTAATAGGGACATATGGTTTCATAAGGTTAAAAGCATTATCAATTTCACCGTTTGCAACTTTTGTCATAATTTTTTCAGCCAAATCTTTTGCGGCGTTTTCATCAGGGATTAAGCAAGCTAAGCAATCTTTGGATTTTTATTGTGGCTAATTTAGCAGGTGCAATATTAGCATCTGGTATTTTTAAGATTACCAACACCCAAGAATAATAAAAAGACTTTTAATCAATTCGG
>JAGOLA010000046.1 GCA_017994375.1 Candidatus Omnitrophota bacterium
CAACAAAAAAGTTCTTCTTGGCTCTATTTATTCCTTTGCGTATGGCATCGGCTACTTCGTTAGCTTTACCCAAAGCAAAACCTACCTTTGATACACCATCACCAACTACTACTAAGGCTGAAAAAGATAAATTTTTGCCACCTTTAGTAACTTTAGTAGTACGGTTAATAAAAAGAACTTTTTCGATAAAGGCTTTTTCTTGGGAATCTGACCCTTCCATGGGGGTAGTTGTATCTTTATCCTCTTTCAAAATCTTAACCCTCCTTCTCTTACTCCTTCAGCTAATTCTTTAACTCTGCCATGATATTTAAATCCGGCTCTATCAAAACAAATATTTTTGACACCCAATTTTAAGGCTTTCTCGGCAATAATTTTGCCTACCTGTTTAGCAGCTTCTTTGTTAGCAGACTTTATTTTTTTATCTTTAAAATCTTTGTTTAAAGTTGAGGCACTTATTACTACCTTACCGATAGTATCATTAATAAGCTGGGCATAAATATGCTTCTTGCTTCTAAATATTACTAAACGCGGCGAGAGTTCGTCGCCTCTAATTTTTTTAGCAATTCTTTTATGCCTTAATAATCTACCTTTATTTTTCATTTTGCTAAAGCTTTCCCAAGTTTTTTGCGTACTTCTTCACCTTTGTATCTTATACCTTTACCTTTATATGGTTCAGGAGGATATATTCTTCTTAAACAAGCCGCAAATTCACCGACTTTTTGTTTGTCAGCCCCTTCTACTATAATATGAGTTGGTGCAGGAGTAGTGACTTTCAAACCTTCCGGTACCGACATCTCGACCGGATGAGAAAAACCTACGTTTAAAACTAAGGCTTTTCCTTTCATTTGGGCTTTGTAACCTACACCTACTATTTCTAATTCCTTTTTGAATCCTTCAGAGACTCCTTTTACCATATTATTAATTATAGCTCGCACCGTACCATGCAAACTCTTAAGCTCTTTAGTATCCTGGTTTCTTTTAACTTTAAGAATATTTTCTGATAATTCGGCATCTATACCTGTTGGAAGTAAAAACTGAAGTTTACTTTTAGAAGTCTCGACTATACAAGTTTTTCCTTCTAGTTTAACTTTTACTTCTTTAGGTATTTTTATAGGCTCTTTTCCTATTCGCGACATTTTTTAATTCAAAACCTCACCAAACTATACCTATGACTTCTCCGCCAAGACCTTTCTCTTTAGCTTCTTTATCGCTAAATATGCCTTGAGAAGTAGATATCAAAGTAATACCGTATCCCTGCAGAGAAGAAAAAATATCTCTGGCTTTTACATATTCCCGCCTTCCGGGTTTAGAAACCTTTTTAATCTGGTTGATAACACTTTTTTTGCCTTCGTATTTCAAATATAATTTTATTTTTTTAAAATTTTCCAGGTCAACTTCTTTAAAATTATTTAGATAGCCTTCGGTCTTTAAAATTTTGCAAATATTAACTAAAACATTAGAATAAGGAATATAAGTTTCTTCTAATTTTGCCCTGGCAGCATTACGTATTATTGTAAAAGCATCGCTAATTAAATCTGTCCTGCTCATTTTCTAACTCCCACTTATTACCAACTGGCTTTTTTAATACCCGGTATTAACCCTTTCCAAGCGAGTTCGCGAAAACATATTCGACAAAGTTCAAAGTCTCGAATATAACCTCTCGGACGCCCGCAAAGACGGCAACGATTCTTTTGCCGAGTAGAAAATTTTGCCTTTATCCTTTCTCTTTTCCATTTTTGTATCTTAGCCGTCGTCGCCATTCATCCTCCCTAATAAACTTAATTGCTACCTCTAAAAGGAAACCCAAATGCTTTAAGCAAATCCCTGCCTTCTTTATCGTTTTTAGCATTAGTATGAATACTTATATTCATGCCTTGGGTTCTGCTAACCTTATCGAGATCGACTTCAGGAAAAATATTCTGCTCTGAAAGACCAAAAGTATAATTACCATTTCCGTCAAAAGAATTGGGCGAGAAACCGCGAAAATCCCTAATTCGTGGGACGGCAGTTGTTATAAGCCGGTCTAAAAAATCATACATCATATTTTTTCTTAAGGTCACACAACAACCTATAGGCATATCTTTACGTAATTTGAAATTTGATATAGCTTTACGGGAACAACAAATTTTTGCTTTTTGGCCAGTAATTAAAGCTAATTCTTCTGCAGCCTTATCTAAGATTTTCCGGTCAGAGATAGCTTCTCCTACACCCATACTTACCACTATTTTTATAAGCTTAGGCACAGAAAGATTATTTTTATATCCGAATTTCTCTTTGAACTCAAAGATTATCTTTTCTCGATATAATTTAAGTAAACGCGGTGTATATTTATTGCTTAAATCGGCTTCTGACATTTTTTACAAATCCTAACCTTACTTTTGTCTTTAGATATTTTTACTCCAAATCTTACGCCTTTATTACAGCTAGAGCAGAAAAGAGCAACATTAGAAATAGCTAAAGGTGCTGGGATATCTTTTATTCCGCCGGGATCATTCTCGGAACGGCGACGAATATGTTTTTTAACTAAATTTACCCCTTCTACCAATACCTGCAGCTTTTCCGGTATTGCTTTAACTACTTTACCGGTTTTACCTTTATCTCTGCCGGCTATTACTACAACTTTATCACCTTTTTTTATCCTAAAACTCATAATTATTTTTATATTACTTCCGGAGCTAAAGACATTATCTTTCCAAATTGGTTTCTTAGCTCTCTTACTACCGGACCAAATACCCTAGTAGATCTGGGATTACCCTGTTTATCAATGATTACGCAAGCATTTTTATCAAATTTAATAACTAAACCGTCTTTTCTCTTAATCGGGAAGCTAGTTCTTACCACTACCGCTCTGACTACCTCGCCTTTTTTAACCGGAGCATTAGGAATAGCTTCTTTTACGCTTGCTGTAATGACATCACCGACATTAGCGTGAAGTTTATTTTTTTTACCGATAACGCCAATGAATCCTATCTTTCGCGCTCCGCTATTATCAGCTACCTCTAATTTAGAACGAACTTGAATCATTTTATTACCTCTAAAAGTCTAAAATGTTTTTCTTTAGAGTAAGGCCGCGACTCTATTATCCTAACTTTATCGCCAACCTTAGCGGTATTATTTTCATCGTGAACCTTATATTTTTTCTTCTTTAAGGTTAATTTACCATAAGAATGATGGGGTAACCTTGTACTCACCAACACCACTATCGTTTTACTACTTTTATCTGATAAGACTACTCCTTCTAAAACTTTATTTTTTTTCACCTTTTGGCTCCTTATTCTTATTCAAGATAGTTAAAATCCGTGCAATATCTTTTTTAAAAACTTTAAATAAATGCGGTTTTTCGACTCCACTTTTACGTTTAAACTGTAATTCCATAAGTTGCTTATTTAAATCATTCAATTTATTTTGCAACTCTTCTTTAGATAAATTCTCTAATTCTTTGGCTTTCACTTTCTATTCTCCTAATTATTATCAGTGATTTCTTTTAACAAACACTGTTTTAAAAGGCAATTTATAAGCTATCAACCGAAATGATTCTCGGGCATAATCTTCAGGAACTCCTCCCATTTCAAAAAGAATCATTCCTCGGCGTACTACCGCCACCCAGCCTCCAACCTCTCCTTTACCTTTACCTTGGCGACATTCTGCTGGCTTCTTAGTGTATGACTTATCCGGAAAAATTCTTATCCAAATCTTTCCGCCGCGATGCAATCGGCGCGAAAGTATTATACGTGCTATTTCTATTTGGGTATTTTTAAACCAGCCAGCTTCAAGTGATTTTAAACCATATTCCCCAAAACAAACGCTGGAACCGCTAACTGCTAGCCCCCGACGCTTACCTCGTTGTGATTTACGATACTTTACTCTTTTAGGTATTAACATAACAAATTTATTTTTCTTGTCCTTCGCTAGCTATTAAATAACTTCCTAAGTTTTTTTGCCCTTTATAAATCCAGACTTTGACTCCAATAGTCCCATAGGTAGTTTTAGCGATATAAAATCCGTAGTCAATATCTGCACGGAATGTCTGTAAGGGAATTTTTCCGTATTTATAGGTTTCTTGACGGGCAATTTCTACGCCGCCGAGCCTCCCTGAACATCTTATCTTCATACCTTCTCCTCCTGCTGATGTAGCCTGCTGCATTGCTCTTTTCATTGCTCTGCGGAAATTTACGCGTTTAATAAGTTGAAAGCCGATCATTTCCGCCACTAATTGAGCTTCTAGGGCTGGCTCAAGAACTTCTTCTACATCTATGATGATTTCTCTTTTTACTAAATCACTTAAGGTCCTTTTTACGCGTTCAATATCTTGTCCGCGCCGACCAATAATAACGCCGGGACGTGAAGTTCTTATTCTTACCCGAATAACTTCTAAAGAAACTCTCTCGATAACTATCGTAGCTATAGAGCCATGGGGATAACTAGATTTTATATATTCCCTGATTTTTACATCTTCTTCTAAAAAATTAGCATATTCCCTTTTACGCGAAGTAAACCAGTGAGAAAGCCAATCTTTGCCAAAACCGATCCTTAAAACATAAGGGTGTACTTTTTGACCCATAAATTATTTTACTCCCTCTTTTTCTATTAATTTTTCCGAAGTATCTAATTCTACTAAAATATGTGAAGTACGCTTTCTTATTGTCACAGCTCTTCCAAAAGAAGCAGCTCGATAACGTTTTAAAGCCGGACCGGCATTAGCAACCACTTTAGATACATAAAGCTTATTTTCGTCATAGCCCTTGTTCTTAGCATTGGATATGGCAGACTTTAATGCCTTATTTAAAAGATAAGCCCCTTTTTTATTCAGTAATTCCAGACGTAACATCGCCTCGTTGGCTTTTAGACCTTTTATTAATTTTAAGACCATCCGCGCCTTAGTAGGAGAAATTCTGATATATTTTGCTTCACACTTAGCTACCATATTATCACTTCTTTTGTATAGCTTTCTTAGCCTTTATACCACCATGTTGTTTAAAAGTTCTGGTAAGAACAAATTCTCCTAAGCGATGCCCAACCATAGCCTCGGTAATAAAAAGTGGTACGTGTTTCTTGCCATTATGCACAGCAAAAGTAATTCCTACAAAATCAGGTACAACCATTGAGCTACGTGACCAAGTTTTAATGGTTTTACGGTCACCGGAATCCTTGGCTTTTTTGACTTTCTCCAACAACTTCGGATCAATAAATGGCCCTTTCTTAAGAGAACGACCCATTTTTAAATTCTCCTTTTCTTAATTCTTCTGCTAATTATATACTTATTACTTCTCTTCTTAGGTTTTCTAGTTTTAGCGCCTTTGGTTGGCTTACCCCAAGGAGAAACTGGATGAGGATTACCTTGACCAGCTTTGCCTTCGCCTCCTCCGTGAGGATGGTCAATAGGATTCATAGCTGACCCTCTAACTTTTGGTCTTCGTCCTAACCAACGCACCCTACCCGCTTTTCCGTGGGTAAAAGAAGAGTGCTCAATTAAACCTACTTGGCCTATAGAAGCTCGACAATCAATCTTAACCAGGCGAATCTCACTTGAAGGCATGCGTAATTGAGCATAACCTTTTTCTTTAGCTACTACCTGCGCCCAACTACCAGCGCTACGTACTAAAACCCCTCCTCGTCCTGGCTCTAATTCTATATTATGAACTAAAGTGCCAACTGGAATATGAGTTAGCTTCATACTATTACCAGGCTTAATATCTACTTGAGAATCAAAAGCGCTGATAACTTTATCGCCAACTTGTAGTTTATCCGGCCAAATAATATATCTTCTTTCTTTATCAGGGTATTCTAAGAGGGCAATTCGCGCACTCCTGTTAGGATCATACTCAATAGCAATTACGCCTGCTTCAGAATCAAACTTATCGCGCCTAAAATCTATAATACGGTATTTCTGCTTATTGCCGCCACCCCGATGCCGTAAAGTTACCCGGCCTCTGTTGTTACGTCCTCCAGTTTTATTTGAACTGAAAGTCAGAGATTTTTCCGGTTTAGATTTAGTTATCTCGGAAAAATCCGAAATAACTTTGAATCTTAACGATGAAGTTATTGGTCTAAATTTCTTTATTCCCATTATATTTAAGCAAGCTTAATATCAAAACCTTCTTTTAAAGTGACTATTGCTTTTTTCCAAGAAGTTGTTTTGCCAGCCTGATTCCCTCTTATTTTCTTCATTTTTCCTTTAACTATAGCCGAACGGACCTTTTCAACCTTTACATTATATATTTTTTCAACAGCATTCTTAATTTCTATCTTATTAGAATCCTTAGCCACCTGAAAAGCATACTGTCTGAATACCGAATTACGCGTTGACTTTTCAGTAACTAACGGAGAACGGATAACGCTATAAATACTCTTTACTTGAGACATTTTTTAACTCTATTTTCTATTTCGTGTAAAGCGCCTTCGGTCAAAACTAACTTTTTGCAATCAGCTACCTCCATAGCATTTACATCCTGGGCTTTAATTAATAATACATCGCTTAAATTACGCGTCGCTAATTTAACGTTATTTTCAATATTTTCTAAAACTAATCTGATTTTTTGATCGTTTAATTTTAAATTGCTGACAATCTTATAGAATTTCTTAGTTTTATGGCTATCGAGGGTTAAATCTTTTAATATTAGTATTTCCTGGTCATTAGCTTTAGCGTTTAAAGCGCTTTTAAAAGCTAAGACTTTCATTTTTTTAGGAAAATCTTTATGGTAAGAGTGTGGTTTAGGGCCAAAGGTAATTCCGCCTCCACGCCAAAGCGGAGAACGTATTGAGCCTACCCGGGCTCTTCCCGTTCCTTTTTGGCGCCAAGGTTTTATCCCTCCGCCGCTAACTTCACCTCTAGTTTTAGTGGAAGCTAAACCTTTTCTTTTATTCGCTAAATAAGTAACTACAGCTTGATGGATAAGAGAAGGGCTTACTTTTCCGTCAAAAACATCTTTATCTAGTTTAATACTGCCAACTTCTTTGCCTTCGGTGTTAAAAATAGGCAACTCTTTATCTTTATTGTGCTTAGAAGTTAGCTTTTTGCTTTTATTTTTACTCTTAACCATAAATTAAGCGACTTTTTTAATACACACTACACTTTTTATCGGCCCCGGTACACAACCTTTAATAAAAAGAAGGTTTTTATCTTTGTCGACTTTAAGAACTTCTAATTTTTTACTGGTTCTAAAAGCATTACCCATATGGCCTGGCATTCCCAATCCTTTTACTATTTCGGCAGGATAAGCTCCAGCAGAACCTATTCGCCTATGAGTCATAGAACCGTGGGATTTAGGTTGACCATACCAACCGTGTCTTTTAACACCGCCGGCAAAACCCCTTCCTTTTGTCCTGGCTCTGACATCTACAAGTTCGCCTTCTTTAAAAATATCGACCCCTATCATCCGAGAGCTTGAAGAATTTGCTTGTTGTTCTTGAGAAACCTTATCACTGCTAGCTTTTTGACTATCTTCTTTTTTGACGTCTTCACCACTAGGAGTCTTATCTTTATTTTCAGCTTTATTCTTTTGATTTTTCTCAGGAGTAAGTTTTGAATCTAAAGAAAAATTAGCGTTTTTTTCAGCTTCTACTTCTCTCACTAAAGCATAGGCGCCTAAACCTATCTTTCCGAAATATCCTTGTAATGGTTTACTCAATTTGTTAACTTTTTTTCCTTCAACCTTAAAACAACCTATCTTTATTTTAGTTTTCTGAGGATAATTCATTTTCTCTAAAACACAAACTGGCTCTACTTCTAAGAGAGTTACGGGCAGAAAATTCCCCTTAGCATCAAATAATTGCGACATCCCGATTTTCTTTCCGTAAATTTCTCTTAACATTTTAATCCTGCTATAATAAAAAAATAGATACCATCAAAAAGGCATCATTCTATAGATTATGCCTACCTATTTTTTTAAACTTCCTGCTTTATTTCGACGTTAACTCCCGCAGGCAGGTTTAATTTTCTCAAAGCATCTACCGTTTTAGCTGTTGGGTTTTCTAAATCAATAATCCGCTTGTGTATAGCCAGCATAAATTGCTCACGAGACTTTTTATCGATGTTGGTGGAACGATTGACAGTATAAATCTTTTTCTTTGTTGGTATTGGTATGGGTCCATTAACCTTAGCACCTGTCCGTAACACAACCTCCGTAATCTCTTGAGCAGATTGATCTAAAATCCTATGGTCAAAAGCTTTTAATTTTATCCTTAATTTAAGCATACTCTACGTCTTTACGTAAATCTAAAATTCTGGCTAAATACTGCACCTAATTCTTAAGCGATAATTTCGGTAATTACTCCGGCACCGACGGTTTTCCCACCCTCACGAATAGCAAACCTCAGTTCCTTCTCGGCAGCAACGGGTTGAATTAACTCTACTTCTAATTCAACGTTATCACCAGGCATAACCATCTCTACACCTTGCGGTAATTTGCAAGTTCCGGTAACATCAGTAGTCCTAAAATAAAATTGAGGTCTGTAACCAGCAAAGAAAGGTGTATGTCTACCGCCTTCTTCTTTCTTTAAGGCATAAACTTGGGTCTTAAATTTAGTATGAGGAGTAATAGAACCTGGCTTTGCTATTACCATTCCTCTCTCTACGTCTTCCTTCTCCACTCCCCTTAAAAGCAATCCAACATTATCACCGGCTTGACCTTCATCTAGGAGTTTCCTAAACATTTCTACTCCTGTAACTACGGTCTTTTTAATTTGTGGGTGTATCCCTACCATGTCTACTTCTTCGTTAACCTTAACTTTTCCCCTTTCAATCCTTCCGGTAACTACTGTACCACGACCGGAAATGGTAAAAACATCTTCCACAGCCATAAGAAACGGCTTATCAATATCTCTTTTTGGCGCCGGAATATATTCGTCCACTGCTTTCATTAAATCCGCAACTGGTTTGCAAACCGGACAATCATCTTTACCACAACCACATTCCATCGCTTTCAAGGCTGATCCTCTAATTACAGGAATATCTTTACCCGGAAATTCGTATTTGGTAAGGAGATCTCTGACCTCTTCCTCTACCAAATCTACTAATTCTTTATCTTCCATTTGATCAACTTTATTTATAAACACCACAATTGCTGGAACATTAACCTGACGAGCTAAAAGTATATGTTCTCTGGTCTGTGGCATCGGTCCATCAGTAGCTGCTACCACTAGGATTGCTCCATCCATCTGAGCAGCACCAGTAATCATATTCTTAATGTAGTCGGCGTGCCCAGGGCAATCGATATGGGCATAATGCCTATTAGGAGTTTCATATTCGACGTGAGATATATTAATAGTTATACCTCGCTCTCTTTCTTCAGGAGCCTTGTCGATATCTTCAAACTTTAAAACCTGTGCTTTTCCTCGAACTGACAAAACCTTAGTTATAGCCGAAGTAAGAGTGGTTTTACCGTGATCTACGTGACCGATAGTACCTATATTCAGGTGAGGTTTTGTCCTTTCAAATTTTTCCTTTCCCATATTTACACCTCCTTAAATTACCTGCCTAATATTTTAATTAATAGTTCCTCGGGAACCTTCTCATAATAAGAAGGCTCTATTGTATATGAGCCTCTGCCTTGTGTCAAGTTTCTTAAGGCATCGGCGTAGTTAAAAACCTCGGACAAAGGAACATCGGCGCTTATTATTTTCACTTTCTTCCTCTCTTTAATAGCCGATATCTTAGCCCGCCGGGAATTCAAATCGCCAATAACTTGGCTGACATAATCACTGGGGACCATCACTTCTAAATCCATTATGGGTTCAATCAAAACAGAATTTGCTTTACGTAAGCCTTCTTTAACCGCTAACTCTGCGGCTACCTTAAAGGCTAATTCCGAAGAATCAACGTCATGGTAAGAACCGTCAATCAAGGTAATCTTAACGTCAACTACTGGATAGCCACCTAAGAGGCCGCTACCTAAAGCTTCGGTAATGCCTTCATTGGCTGCCGGAATATATTCCTTAGGTATAGCAGCGGATTTTATCTTATTCTCTAATATCAATCCTTTTCCTTTATCCACCGGCTCCATTAAAATGACAACATGGCCGTATTGCCCTCTACCGCCGCTTTGCTGAATAAATTTGCCCACTGCTTCTACTTTTCTAGTAATAGTCTCTTTATAAGTTACCTGTGGTTTACCTACTCGCGCTTTAACATTAAATTCTTTACTTAAGCGGTCTACCATTATCTCTAAATT
>JAGOLA010000047.1 GCA_017994375.1 Candidatus Omnitrophota bacterium
ATATAGATGCTAATAGTATCCGTTTTTGGATGGGATTCAGCGACCATTATATCAATGTTTTTAGCAACCTAACTAATTTAGGATTGACTTCGGAAAAGCCTGTAAGAACCGCAGAAGGCATTGAAGTAGTTCCCTTAAAAGTTTCAAAAGCAATTTTACCAGATCCTTCTTCTCTTGCCCCTAATTATACTGGTAAAACATGTATTGGAAACCTTATTAAAGGGAAAAAAGACGGAAAAAATAAAGAAATCTTTATCTATAATATTTCCGATCATGAGAAATGCTATAAAGAAGTAGAATCGCAGGCTATTTGTTATACGGCAGGTGTTCCTCCGGTTGCCGCTGCTATCTTAGCGGCTCAAAATATTTGGGACGTAAAAACTATGGTTAACGTAGAAGAACTTAATCCTGATCCTTTTATAAAATTGCTAGCTACCTTAGGTCTTAAAACAGAAATACAGGAAAATTAATTCTTACAGTAACTAGATACAAAAAATATTTTATAAATTTTTTAAAAAAACTCTTGCAAAAATCAGAAATTGTGATATAAAAAAGAAAAGGGTAAGAATGATTCATAAATTTTATTTTCAAAAAATAATTTTTAAAGGAGATGATAGAAGAAGAGCACTCTTTGACTGATTGTCGCCTGCTTAATGCAAGGTCACGCCTTGCCAGTATCTCTTTTCGTCTCCTCTGCCTGTTAGACCTTTCAATAGCGATAAAAATAGTAAAAGAAAATTTTAAGGAAAAAGGTATTTTTTTAAGGGTAATCTGCTGTTTAGAGGAGGTGGTAAAATGGCCAAAGACATTTTTGGTTATGAATTAGTAGTAAATCTTTACGAGTGTGATAAAAGTATAATAACTTCTAAGAAGAAACTTCAGGAGTATGTTGATAAGCTATGCAAGTTGATTAAGATGAAGAAATACGGCAAAACTTTGCTACCTTATTTTGGTGAAAAAGCCGTTCATACTAAAGGTTACTCTTTAGTACAGTTAATAGAAACTAGCTCTATTACAGGACATTTTTCTGATTTTTGGGCCCGCGCTTATATCAATATTTTTTCCTGCAAATCTTATGACCATCTATTAGCTAAAGAATTTACCCGTAAATTCTTTAAAGCAAAAAGAATTAAGACAAAACTGCTTATACGTTGATATCTCGCCTTACTTCTTCTTATACTTTAATATTTATAATTCTTAATCCTCGAGGAAGTTGTTTATGGATTTTTTTTTGAAATTCACTAGCTGAAATATTTTCAGAAAAATAAAAAGTAGCTTTTATTATACCTTTTTGCCCTAATTTTAAACCATTATAAAAACTTATTTTAGGGTGAGGGTTAAAACCGCAGGTATAGTAAAGAGGTAATTGGCTTCTTCGCAGGGCTTTCTCTAAGATATAAAAAAGATCAAGCTGGGAAAAATAGATCATTTCTTTCGATTTACCTAAAGTAACATCTAGATGATATTTAGTTATCTGCATATCATATCTGTTTTAATAAACGACCAAGGATAGATAGATGAATCCATCCCTAGATAAGACTCGTAATCAATTTTCTCTTCTTCCATAACTTTTTTCCATAAATTCCAATGGTAATCTTCTTCATAAACTGATAATTTCGATATTTGTAAATAAACTTTATAAATAACTTTAGAAAAATTTCTATCAGCTCGGGAAATAATTGTTTCTAAGATAGACTTTTGGATAGGTGATACCGATACTTTAATATATTTTTTTTGGTCTATATTTCTTAAAATAATATCTTTTTTATCGAGTAATTTTTTCTCACTTGACATTAACATATCTTCCCATATCGAAAACGGCTTTGGCATGAAAGGATTTATGCTTACTGTTATGAATAATTTACTATTTTGGCTTAAGATTTTGAGAAATTTACCAATAGCTATCAAATCTTCGTCAGTTTCTTCTGGTAAACCAAACATAAAGTATATTTTTAAGCGTTGCAGCCCTTCTTTACGAAGCATTTTAGCCATCTCTAAAAGTTTATTAGGGTCTATTTTTTTATTTAATTTCTGCCGGGATGCATCTCGGGCGGCCTCTAAAGCTACGGTTAAATGAGTTTTTTTAAGAGAAGAGAATTTTTTATATATTTTGCTAAAAATATCGTCGATACGTAAAGAAGGTAAAGATAAACCGATAGATTTTTTTTTCAAAAAATCATAATTTGAGTCTATTAACTCTTCAATTTGGGAATAATCAGACGCTGACAATGAAAGAAGAGTTAAATCTCCATATCCGCTATTTTTATAGATATTTTGTATGTATCGGGTTACTATTTCTGCTTTTCGTTCACGATAAGGATGATAGATAGCCCGAGCTTGACAGAAATTACAATGGTTAGGACAACCTCGGGATATTTCTATTTGAGGACGGTCATGGATTATTTGGATGTGTGGGGTAAGCCATTTTTCAGGATAAAAAGTATTATTCAAATCTTTGGCATAAACTCTTTTGATAGGTAATTTAGCGTAAGGGTACTTTTTCTCTAAATTCCCAGAGGTAGAAGAATAAAATTTCGGCACATAAAAACCCTCTTTTTCAGCCAAAGCTTTAAGACGATCTTCCTTATTTTTGTATTTTGATAATATCTCGGTAAAATTACTGCTAGCTGCCTCAAATTCTCCGAGAAAAAATAAATCTATAAAGTCAGCTAATGGTTCCGGATTAGCTATACCGCCACCTACTACAATAATATTTCTCCTTTCTTCTGCTTTTAACGGTATTTTTCCTAGTTCAAGCATAGTTAAGAAATTAATAAAATTTAATTCTTGGCTAAGTTGAAAACCTATAACTTCAAAATGATTAAGCGGTGTTTTACTTTCTAAAGAAAATAGCGGTTGTTTAGTTTCTTTTAAGTATTTTATAAGATCCCAACCTGGCAGGAACGCCCTTTCACAGAGGATATCTCTTTGTTTATTTAATAAACCGTAAATAATTCTTATGCCAAGATTACTCATCCCGATTTCGTATATATCAGGATAACAAAGGCATATTTTAATTTTACGAAAGTGAAGTTTTTTTATGACATTCCACTCATTACCAATATATCTTTGTGGTTTTTGAAATTGTAAAAATTTCATTAAAGACGGCAGATATTTAAGTATATTCCGATGAGAATAAAGGCAGCTACCAGATTCGTTCCGCCGTAGCTTAAAAATGTTAAAGGTAATCCGACTATCGGTAATATCCCTAAGGTCATCCCGATATTAATAAAAACATGTAAAAATATGAATATACTTATACCGCAACACAAAAAATATCCGAAAGAATCATAAACTTTACGACTACGCTGCAATATTCTTATTAAAATCAACCAATAAATAAAAATTAAAAATAATGAGCCGATAAATCCCCACTCTTCGGCTACAACGGTAAATATAAAGTCAGTATGTCGTTCAGGAAGAAAATTGAATTGGTTTTGGGTTCCTGCAAGAAACCCTTTGCCTAATACCTTACCAGAGCCGATAGCTATTTTAGATTGAATTATAGTATAACCTGAACCCAAAGGATCAACATTAGGATTAAGAAAAACTAATAATCTTTTTTTTTGGTAATCTTTTAGAAGATTCAGACTTAAAGGAGAAACTAATACCCCGATGAGTAGAAGACAGATAAAGTATCTTTTTTTTATTTTCGATAAAAATCCCATTATAAAAAAGGTAGCTATGATAAAAAGGGCAGTACCTAAATCGGGTTGTAGGAATATTACTAAGGAGTTAATTAGAATAAGGAATAAAGGCAAAAGGAAATTATGGATAAATTGTTTTTTTTCCGGATGACAAAAGAAACGGGCTAAGATAACTACTATAATTATTTTTGATAATTCCGAAGGTTGAAAAGTAAAACCAAAAATTGATATCCAGCGTTGGGCGCCCATAGAACTTTTACCAAAAAAATCGACGATGAGCAACAGTAGTATATTTATAAAATAAAGCGGGTAAGTTATCCCTAGATAAGTTCGGTAGTTAATTTGGGAAAAGATTAGCATCAATACCCAAGCGATACCGATCCAAACTATTTGCTTTAAAATAATTTCTTGGCTAAAAAATTCCCCTCCCTGATAGAGGCTGCTGTAGATAGATAAGAGGCTTAAAATATTCAATACTATTAAGCAGAAAATTATAGTCTTTGTATCTTCCGATTTCATTAAAAATTCTTTTATTTTTAAATTTTTAATAAACATTGTTTATAAAAGATGAGCTTCTTGAGCTTTATTAAGAAATTCCTCTACTACGGATAAAGCTTCATGGCTTGAAGAACCGTATTCTAAAAATACACATAAAATATATTTAGGTTTTTCAAAGGGGAAAAAACCAATAAACCATCCATGAGGTTTACGGTTAGAAACTTGAGCTGTTCCTGTTTTTCCGGCAATATCAAGGTCAAATTTTGCCAGCATATGAGCAGTACCGCTTTTTTTAATCACCGTTTCATGTAAAGCATTTTTTACTATCTGCCGGTTTTTATCACTTATTGGCAGGTAGTTTTTTACTGAAAATTCTGACTTTAAATGATCTATTCTCTTTAAAAGATGCGGTACTACTAGATAGCCATTATTAGCTATAACATTAATTGCGATTAAGTTTTCCAAAGGGGTAGCCGTAAGATATCCTTGACCAATAGAAAAGTTAACAGTTTCTCCCGCAAACCAATTTCTTTTTAGTTCTTTTTCTTTCCATTTAGGGGAAGGAACAAAACCCTTATTTTCATAAGGCAAGTCTATTCCAGTTAGAGAATTCAAGCCAAAGATCTTTGCCCACTTCGATATTAATTCAGCCCCTATTTTTAATCCTAAGTTATAAAAATATACATTGCAGGAATTAGCTAAAGCATCGGACAAGTTTTGCGTACCGTGAGTACTCCAGCAAGAAAAATTATTTGCACCTAATTTAAAATTACCAGTACAATGAAAGCTGTCGGAAGGTAATATTTTTTTTTCTTCCAAAGCGGCTATCGCCATTATGGGTTTAAAAGTTGAACCTAAAGGATAAAGGGCTTGTATTGCCCGGTTAAGTAGCGGGGTACTTTTTTCATCCATTAACTCTTTAGTACTATTTCCTTGGGTAAAATCATTAAGATTAAAAGAGGGTGATGACAATAACACTAGCAATTCGCCATTATTAGAGTCCATTAGTATTATCACTCCTCTTTTTTCACCTAAAGATTGTAGAGCGATTTCTTGCAGGCGGCTATCTATGGTAATATAGATATCTTTCCCTTTTTTTGGTTTTTTTTCGCCTAAAAAACCTACCATTTTCCCTTTTACGTCTACTTCTATTAAGCTACCGCCGTCTTCACCGCGTAAATAAGCGTCATAATACTGCTCTAAACCTAAAATTCCAATACGTTCTAGGGGAGTGTAGCCGTATTTTCTTAATTGAGGATAAAAGGCCGAGGCTTTCTTAACATAACCTAATAAATGGGAAAAAGCATAAGGGTGAGCATAATAGCGTTGAGGTTTTGGATTTATTAGAATATTATTGCCAAACTCTTCTTTTAAATTAAAAGCCGTTTCTTTATCAATATCGGTTAGGATATCAACAGGACTAAAATTAGTTTGTATGTTTTTTTCATAGTTTTGGTATATTTGCACTAAACTTTGTCCGCTAAATTCGCTTACTTTTTTTAAAAAAATATTTTTATTATGCTTAATTTGATATGGTATTATGCTGATGTTGAAAGCTGCTCGATCAAAAGCTAAGGGAATATCGTTACGATCGTAAATGACTCCCCGCATGGATTCCTGCGGTATAGTGCGTAAGTAATTATTTTTCGCCCTTTTAAAATAATATTCCCCTTTTATTATTTGAAAATAAATTAAAGTCAAAATTAAAATTGAAAAAAATACGAAATATATTTTGGCAATATTTTCGGTTGAAAATTCAGAAGCTATTTTATAGCCAGAAAATTTTATTTTTCTCATTTTAAGATATAAAATTAAAGGTAATAATGGCTAGTAAAGTTTATTTTTTTAGAAGAAACATAATAATCCAAGAAAAGATTCGGGCAATTATATAGCCTAAGACTATTATAGTAAAAAATAAAACATCGTTACGAAAAGCCCAAAAGAATATACCTATGATCAAAGCGCCGAGTATACCAATTAGTTCACGTAAGATATCCAATTTGATGTTTTTAGCCATTTTAGACCTCCTTTATTTTTCTCCATATATTATACATACCGGTAAAAATATCAATATCCGAAGTTTTTTGTGAATAGATATGTTCTTTTTTGCAGATTTTAAAAAAAATTTTTTCTAATTCTTTATTTTTATCTTTATTTTCAAATATATTTTTTGCCATTATTCGATGTTTCTTTAGAAAAGTAATTTTCTTATCCCTAGAAACTTTAAATATTTCTTTGGCCATTATAAGATATAATATTAAGCTTATTTTGCTAGGAGATACTTTCTAAAGAAGTAAGTCAAAAATGCATAGATTAAAGCCGATTGAATTAAATAGACAACGAAAAATAACGATAAAAATAATTCAATATTTTTTTGGTTAAAAATAAAATGTAAAATAAATAAAAAAATAGCCACAATCAATTTTATTGGAAAGTCCTCATTTTTTTTATTAATAAATAGAAAATCGGTTCTAATTTTATACATAAAAAGAGAAACCAAAGAATATTCTATCATATTTAGAGGAATTGGCGTTATAGCAAAAATATCTTTAAGGTAACCGAATAGCAAACTAAAAATAATTAGCGAATTAAAATAATAATTTAAAGATACATAAACTATCCCTAAAAATAAAAAATCTACCGATAAAGCATAACCTAAAGGTTTTAATAAATCTAAAAAAAATAAAACAATAAAGAAGAATAAAATTTTAGATGTAGAGTATTTCATTCAATAATAAAAAGTTTATTTAAAGGACAATCTCTGAAAGATAAACTAGCTTCGATTTCCCAGAATAAACTGTGCTGGCTTTTTTGAATTTTTTTAATTTCTCCTATTTTTATAGGGATATTGTAATACGGTATTTGAAACCAGATAGGATCTTTGGTTTTTAAATTTTCGGCATCTTCGACATACATTATTTTAGCACCTTTTAAGGTTCCTTTGAGTAGGCCGATATTTCCTTCTCCGATAAATACCTGGAGGTTAAAATCCGGATCGGAAACTATAATTATACTCGCAAAGTCATCTTTGACTTCTAATATTTTGCCAAATAAATTTCCATTTTCATCTATTACAAACATACCCGGTCGTATATTATTGTTATTTTTTAAATCTACGAAAACTATTTTTTCTCCTATTAACGGAGAGTAAGCTATTATTTCAACTCCGATAAGACTGATTTTATTTTGTTCTTTAAAATTCAAAGCCACTCTTAATTTCCTATTTTCTTCTTCCAAAGATTCTAACCCTTTAATTTTGAAAGTTAAAATTAAACTTTCTTTTTTTAATTTTTCTATTTCTTTTGCCAGATTATTTCGAGAGGAGATAGCAAGCTGGCGACTAGAAAAAATTAGTAAATTTTGGATAGCATTTTTGAAAGGAAGAGAAAACAAAAATATCGCCAAAAAAAATATAACAATATGTCGAATTTTTGTTTTAGAATGAAGATGCAAGGGAAAGCTTTTTTAAGAATTTAGGTTCTTCGAGTATTTTTCCAGTACCTAAGGCTACCGCGGTTAAAGGGTCATCGGCAACAAAACAAGCCAAACCGGTTTCTTCTGCTATTAGTTTATCTATGCCTCTTAGCAGGGATCCTCCGCCACATAATACTACCCCTCTTTCGATTAAATCAGCTGCTAATTCTGGAGGCGTCTTTTCTAATGTAACTTTTGCCGCTTCTACGATTTCTTTTAAAGGTGGTTCCAAAGCTTTTGATATTTCTTCAGAATTAGCTTTTATGAATTTTGGAAGACCGGTAATTAAGTCTCTTCCTCGTACTTCGATAGTTAGTTCTTCGTCAAGCGGCCAGGCCGAACCTATTTTTATTTTTATTTCTTCAGCGCTTCGTTCACCAATCATCAAATTGTAGGTTTTTTTCATGTGCTCAATTATAGCGTTATCCATTTCATCGCCGCCTACTCTAATTGAACGCGCATAAACTATGCCTCCTAACGAGATAACTGCGATTTCTGTAGTACCTCCTCCGATATCTATAATCATGCTTCCTTGAGGTTCAGCTATAGGTAAACCTACACCAATAGCAGCAGCTACGGGTTCTTCGACCGGGATGACTTCTCGCGCTCCGGCTCGATTAGCAGAATCCTTTACCGCTCGGCGCTCAACTTCGGTAATACCCGAAGGAACTGCTACTACGATACGCGGACCAATAAAAATCTTTCTCGGATAAGCTTTTTTTATAAAATAACGCAACATTTCTTCGGTAACTGCAAAGTCAGCGATAACTCCGTCTTTAAGCGGACGTATGGCTACAATACTTCCTGGAGTTTTCCCAATCATACGCTTTGCTTCTTCTCCTACTGCTAAAGGCAGACCGGTATCTTTATAAATCGCTACTACCGATGGTTCACATAAAACAATACCTTCTCCGCGTAAATATACTAAAGTCGTAGCAGTACCTAAATCAATACCGATATCGGTAGAAAAAGCACCTAAGGTATTACTAATTCTTTTAATAGCTAAATTTACCCACTTCTTCATAAGTTCAATAATAACAAAGACCTAAAACAATGTCAATAATAACTTTTAATCCGTTATAAGCACTGCTCCTTTGGAAGAAGAGCTTACTATCTTTGAATAACGGCTTAGGTATCCAGTTTTAGTTTTTAACGATAAGAGCTTTAATTCTTTTTTACGTTGGTCTATTTCAGATTGAGTTAATTTTACCTCTATTTTTCGGTGCGGAATATCAATTTCGATAATATCGTTATTTTTTAAATAAGCAATAAGCCCTCCGGCTGCTGCCTCTGGCGAGATATGCCCGATGCAAGGTCCTCTAGTTCCTCCTGAAAAACGACCATCGGTGATTAAAGCTACTTCTTTATGGAGTCCTAAGCCGATAATAGCACTAGTAGGCGATAGCATTTCTCTCATTCCCGGGCCTCCCTTTGGACCTTCGTAGCGGATTACTATAACTTGCCCTTTCTTAATATCTTT
Source organism: Candidatus Omnitrophota bacterium (assembly GCA_017994375.1). Lineage (GTDB taxonomy): Bacteria > Omnitrophota > Gorgyraeia > Duberdicusellales > 4484-171 > JAGOLA01. The sequence continues at coordinate 9,100 of JAGOLA010000047.1, forward strand.
AGATAAAATTGCTTTCATTGCTTCTTCTTCAGAATTAAAAACCCGCGCTTTTCCGGAAAACTTGAGCATATTTTTTTCAATAGCTGATTGCTTAACTACACAACCTTCTTTAGCTAGATTGCCGTAAAGAATAGCTATGCCACCTTCTTTATGTATCGGATTATTTAATGGTCTAATTACGTCATCGTTATAAATTATAGCTTTTTTTGCTATTTCTTTTATTGTTTGCCCGGAAACTGTCAGGTTATCCTTTATCTTTGGTAATAATCTTTTAATGACTGCAGGTAAACCCCCAGCTTGATCTAAATCCTCCATAAAATATTCGCCGGCTGGCCGTAAATAAGAGATATGCCTAGTATCTTTACTTATCCGGTCAAAATCATTTAAGGTTAAATTTATTTTTGCTTCTTTTGCAATAGCTATTAAATGTAGGACGGTATTGGTTGAACCCCCTAAAGCCATATCTACTCTAATAGCATTTTCTAAAGATTTTTTATTTATTATGTTTAACGGCTTTATATTTTTATTTACTAACTCTACTATTCTTTGCCCACTTTCATAAGCAATACGTAATTTTTTATTCATTACAGCTGGTGTGGTCGCACAATACGGTAATGATAAGCCCATACTTTCAGTCAAACAAGCCATAGTATTGGCAGTATAAAGGCCCTGACAAGATCCACAACCGGGACAAGCTTCTATTTCTATAACTTGACGGTCTTTTTCGGTAAGAATTCCGGCTTTTGATTGCCCCACGGCTTCAAAGGCATCTCTTACTAAAGAAAGGCGTTTTTGTCCAAAGTGTCCCGAAAGCATAGGCCCAGCAG
>JAGOLA010000048.1 GCA_017994375.1 Candidatus Omnitrophota bacterium
CTTTAGCAGTTATTCTGCATGAGATTCCTCAAGAAATAGGTGACTTCGGCGTATTAATTCACGGCGGTCTTTCGATAAAAAAAGCCTTAGGTTTTAATTTTTTATCGGCTTTGGCTGCCGTTATTGGCGCGATAATATCTCTTTTTATCGGCCAATATTTAAATAGTTATACTTTGATACTTATGCCTATAACCGCCGGCGGTTTCCTATATATTGCTGGTTCCGACCTTATCCCGGAGCTACATCACGGTTGTGATGTCAAAATATCCAATGCCATAGGCCAATTTATTGCTATCTTATTGGGAGTAGCAATAATGGCGCTTTTATTATTTCTGGAATAAAGATAACTTAAACGCCCTACTAAAAGAAAAATTTAAATATGCAAATTGCACTGATTATATTTATTTTAACTTATATTGTTATTGCAGTTCAAAACATACCCAATATCCACATTAGTAGGCCGGCCGGCTCGCTTTTAGGAGCTGTGTTTATGGTGTTATTCGGCGTTCTAACGCTTCAGGAAGCCTATGCGGCAATTGATTTTAATACTATGCTTTTCGTTCTCGGCATGATGATTATCGTAGCTTACTTAGAGATTTCGGGATTTTTTGAAATTGCCGAAAATTTCATTCTCCAAAAAGCTAAAAACGGAACCAATCTTTTGTTCTTATTGATTTTTTCATCCGGATTGTTTTCCAGCCTCTTTATGAACGATACTATGTGTCTCATGCTGACACCGATTGTCCTTAGAGTTACTAACAGAGCCGGGCTTAGGCCGATACCTTATCTTATTGCTTTAGCAACTTCATCCAATATCGGAAGCGCCATGACTATTATCGGAAATCCCCAGAATATGCTCATTGGTTTATTTTCTAAAATACCGTTTATAAGTTTCGTCCGGATTTTAGCTCCGGTAAGTATTATCGGGCTATTTATCAACTTTTATATTATCAAGTGGATTTATAGAAAAGAAATTACTTCTAAGCCGATTAAAATTATCGCTAATCAAAACTCTTTAAAACTACAAAAAGGCCTTTTAACTATTTCTCTTGTAGCAATTATTCTATTATTGATTTTTCTTTCTTTAGGATATAATCCACCGGCAGTAGTCATGGTTTTGGCTTGTTTTCTTATCTTGGCCGGAGCAACTAAACCCCGAAAAGTACTGGAAGAAGTCGATTGGACCTTATTGCTGTTATTTGGCGGCTTATTCGTAGTTATGAGAGGAATAGAGAAAGCTGGAATAACCGGCATTATTTTAAATCACGTGGATAGTTTTCTTAGCGGGTCGGCGCTTTCTCAAATTAGCGGTATTTCTCTTACTTCGGCTTTGACTTCAAATGTTATCAGTAATGTTCCGGCAGTAATTCTTTTTTCCAATATTTTTAAACACTTAGTGATAACCGATGCTATTTGGTTAGCTTTAGCTATGTCATCTACTTTAGCTGGTAATCTTACCATTATCGGTTCGATTGCCAATATAATCGTTTTCGAATCAGCCAAAGAAAAAGTACAGGTAAATTTCTGGGAGTATTTTAAAGTCGGGCTTCCCTTGACTTTTTTTACTTTAACAATAGGTATTATTATTTTATTGTTTACGGTATAGATAAAAAAGTTATAAGAAGATATCGAAAAAATCGTTATATCTAGAATATATTTATTATTTTAGATTGGATTTAAGAAGAATTAATTGCAAGCTTAGCAATAAATATACTATAATAATAGAAAGCTTGGATGAGGAGATAGAATGAATGCCAGTATGATAGCACTGATTATTTTTTTGTTAGCTTATATATTATTTATATTACTGCCGCGCAAAAGAACTTTAGTGGCTTTAATCGGGGCATTGGTAATTATATTAAGCCGTTCGATCAGCTTGCCAGAAGCTTTTTGGGCTATTAATTGGAATGTTATGGGTATATTCGTAGGAACGTTGGTTTTAGCCGATGTTTTCATGGAAAGCCGGGTACCGGCATATTTAGCAGAAATTATCGTAGCTAAAGCTAAAAATACTTGTTGGGCTATTCTATTTATTTGCTTGATGACCGGTTTTATTTCGGCATTCGTTGAAAATGTAGCTACAGTTTTGATAGTAGCACCGGTGGCTTTAGCCTTAGCTAAAAAATTAAAGATAAACCCGGTAAGCATGATGATCGCAATAGCTATCTCCAGCAATCTTCAAGGTGCTGCTACTCTTATCGGCGATCCGCCGAGTATGCTTTTGGGAGGGTTTGCTAAAATGAACTTTATGGATTTCTTCTTTTATAAAGACAAGCCCAGTATTTTCTTTGCCGTAGAACTAGGAGCTTTAGCATCATTTGGAGTATTATACTTTATTTTTAGAAAAAATAAGGATAAAGCCGCGGTGATATCAGTAGAGAAGGTAAATTCGTGGGTTCCTACCATATTTTTGATAAGTTTGATTATGCTTCTTGCGCTTTCTTCGTTTTTTGATACTGGATTCTCATACCTGGCGGGGATTATTTGTATGATTTTCGGAATAATTGCGGTATTTTGGAACAAGTTCATAAATAAAGGCTCTTTTATTATAAGTATAAAGAAGCTGGATTGGGATACTACTTTATTTTTGATAAGTGTTTTTATTTTAGTCGGCAGCATCACACTGACCGGATGGATAGATAAAATTGCGATTCTACTTTCAGGCCTGATCGGCGAAAATATTTTCTTAGGGTTTACCATATTAGTTTTTATCTCGGTTTTCTTATCAGCCTTTATCGACAATGTGCCTTTTTTAGCTGCTATGCTGCCGGTAGCAGTTTCTATGTCAAACCAGCTTCAAATCAATCCGGCATTATTTCTTTTCGGTTTACTCATCGGTGCCAGTTTAGGAGGTAATATTACTCCTATCGGCGCTTCAGCTAATATTGTTGCCTGTGCTTTGTTAAAAAAAGAGGGTTACGAAGTTAAATTTATGAATTTTATAAAAATTGGACTGCCGTTTACTCTAGCAGCAGTCACTGCTGCCTATTTATTTGTTTGGTTAATATGGAGGTAGTAGAAAAATATATTGGTTTGAATTCAAAAAAATTGATTTAGATATATTTATAAATGAAGAATTATGACTATTCGATTATAGGTAATTGTACCAGTTCAGCTTTAATTTCCAGCGATTGCAGTATCGATTGGCTATGTTTCCCTTTTTTTGATTCACCATCGGTATTTGCCAAGATAATAGACCAAAATAAAGGAGGATATTTTAAAATATCGGCTGCTAATATAAAGAGAATAGAGCAGTATTACGTCGTTCATACTCCAATTCTTCGAACGGTATTCATTACCGAGGATGGCGTTTTTGAATTAAGAGATTACATGCCCCGTTTTCTCACTATAAAAGGAGAATATTATTGCCCGCCCGAAATTCACAGGGATATCTTACTTATATCGGGTAACCCCAAAATTATCGTCGAATTTAAACCTAAACCTAATTATGCTATTAGCGATAGTGAGCTCATATTAGACAATAACTACTTAAAAGTCGTATCTAAAAGCGGCGAATACGTAAGTTTCTATCTCTATAGCAATCTGGATTATCATAAAATAATGACAGCGGAGCCCATTGAGTTGAAAGGCACGTCTTTTTTACTCTTTTCTTATCACGAGAAATTGCGCGACGTAAACACCGATAATATCTATATTGAATACGAAAAAACCAAGACCTATTGGCTGGACTGGGTCTATAGAACTAAAGTTCCGACAAAATACAAGGATTTGTTGATACGTTCTGCTATTACTCTTAAGCTACTTACCTACCAGCGTTCGGGAGCTGTTATTGCGGCACCGACAACGTCCCTGCCGGAGATAATCGGTAAAGACCGCAACTGGGATTATCGATATTGTTGGATACGGGATGCTTCTATGATCGTAGATTTATATACCAGGATAGGGCATATGCATTCGGCGCAAAGCTACATGAACTTTGTATTAAATAGAAAATTGCTAAAGCACGAAAATATATCCGTTATGTACGGAATAAACGGAGAAAAGATATTGACAGAGAGAATATTAGACCATCTGGAAGGCTATGAAGGATCTAAACCGGTCAGAATCGGCAATGATGCCTATAAACAGGCGCAAAATGATATTTACGGCCAGTTAATAGAAGCTATTTATACCTATCTTTTAGTAAGCGGTAAAGGTAGAGCCATAATCGATGAAGAAATTTGGACGGTTGTCCGAGACCTAGCTAATAATGTTATAAAAAAATGGAGAGAACCTGATAACGGCATATGGGAACGCCGGGGAGAACCTAAGCATTATGTCCATTCTAAGGTTATGAGTTGGGTAGCCATGGATAGAGCAGCTAAGATTGCTCGTTTTATCGGAAAGCCACAAAATACCGAAAAGTGGTTAAAGATAGCTTCGGATATAAAACAAGATATCCTTCAAAACGGCTGGAATGAAACCAGAAAATCTTTTGTAATGTGTTACGGCAGCAGCGAATTAGATGCTGCTAATCTTTTAATGTTGCATTACGGCTTTCTGGATAAAAATGATCCTAAAGTAATAAGTACGGTAAGAAAAACCCATGAAGAGTTAACAAGATCTGATTTTACTTTTAGGTATGTTTCAGAAGATGAGTTCGGCCGGCCGGAAAATGCTTTTATCGTTTGTACTTTCTGGATGATAAACGCTTTATATTTAATAGGAGAAGAAAAAAAGAGCCGGGAAATGCTGGAAAATGTCTTAAGGTGTTTGAATAAATTCAACCTTCTTTCCGAAGACGTCGAAATAAAATCCCACCGCTTAACAGGTAATTTTCCCCAAGGTTATTCCCATTTAGCTTTAATTCAAACTATCTTACTTTTAGAGACTAATTATAATTGGAGTGACGCTTCAGTAATACAAAACTTTTAAAATATTCTAATTGTTAAATAATAGGCAATAATAATGTTGTATATAAAAGATATATTTGTTATAATACCGCTTTGTTATAATCCGGGAAGAATTTTATTAAAAATTATTTTTTAATTAAGGAAGGAGAGATTAATGGAACAGATGGCTGCTCATTCAAAACACCATGTTACTGCTAAAGAAGATCGTATTCCTTTCTTTCAAAAAGCCGTATACAGCATGGGGGCATTTGCTAATACTGCCCAGGCTGCTTTCATCGGACAGATGGTCATTGTTTTAAACTTAGGATTAGGTGTGAATCCGGCTTTAGTAGGCTTAGTAGGAGCAATACCCCGTATTATCGATGCTATATCAGATCCTGTAACCGGCTATATTTCCGATAATTTACGTACTCGTTGGGGGCGCCGTAGACCGCTTATATTCTTAGGAGCACTTAGTGGCGGAACCTTTTATGCTTTAATGTTCCAACTCTATAAAGGGCATAGTGAACTTTTTTATGTCTGGTACTTTTTAATATTCCAAATTCTCTATTTCATTGGATTTACCTGTTTTTCTATTCCCTGGATTGCGCTCGGCTATGAAATGACACCTGATTATCATGAACGTACACGCCTGCAGGGGGCAAGTAATTCTATCGGTCAATTACCCTGGCTTATTGCTCCTTGGTGTTGGGCCATTATGCACAACCAGGCTTGGTTTCCGGATATCGTTTATGGCGGACGAATTTTAGCCATCATTATCGGTGCCATTATTATTGGGTTTGGTATCTTGCCAGCAATCTTTAATAAAGAATACTTTCATTCTTTACCCAAACCTGATATCAAGGGTGCAGGTAATGTGATGAAAAACTTCTTTGGCGGAGCTTACATCACTCTAAAATGTAAGCCCTTTGTCAAACTTTGTCTATCTACATTACTGATTTTTGGTGGATTCATGTGTGCATCAGCTTTTACCATCTATGTTGTTTTCTTCTATGTTTTTAAGAATGCCTCTGTACTTGATCAAGCCTATGCAAAAGGTGGTATTTTACTCGGTTGGTATGGAACTTTTAGTGCTGTTTGTACCATGGGCGTCATTTATATAACCACATGGCTCTCCAGAAAACTCGGGAAAAAAAACGCATTTTTTATCACTATTCCTCTTTCTATTATCGGTTATGCTTTAAAATGGATAGGATATAATCCCAACAATCCCTATTTGCTATTCATCGCTGCCCCTTTTATTGCTTTTGGCTTAGGATCTCTTTTTACCTTAATGAATTCTATGGTTGCTGATGTTTGCGACTTAGATGAGCTTGAAACCGGAACTCGTCGGGAAGGTATGTTTAGCGCTGTTTACTGGTGGATGGTAAAATTAGGAGTGGCACTTTCCTCGTTTATCTCGGGATTGCTTATCAATGCAACTGGTTTTCGGCAGGAAATCGGATTGGCTCAGACGTCTGAAACTTTATTGTGGATGAGAATTTTTGATATCAGCATCCCGATAGTAACTTCCTTAATCGCTATTTTCGTTATTATGACTTTTTCTATTTCGGAAGAAAAAGCTTATGAAATCCGTAAGCAGGTCGAAAAGCAAAGACAAGCCAAGCGAGCCCAAGCTTAATAGTAGCTTTTCTTTTGTTTATAAGAAGCTAAATAAAAAGACCGAGTAAAAATATTGCTCGGTCTTTTTTACTTGTAAAAAGGAGGTAGAAATTGAAACCTAAAATAACCCAGATTGTTATGGTTTGGTTATTGCCGCTTATAATTATAGGCGGTTTATTTTTTCCCGTGCTAGGATATTTCGTCATTGCCATGATGGCCTTTTTTTTGCCGCTTTCTTTTTTCAAAGGCCGGTTTTGGTGTTGGAGCCTTTGCCCGCGCGGCGCTTTTCTCGATATTGTTATGTCAAAGGCAACTCCTAATAGGGCTTTTCCTAAAACTCTAACTAAAATATCGTTTCGTTGGTTTGTCTTGGCATTATTTATGGTCTTTCTCGTTTATAGAATGCTGCAAACCGGCGGTAACATCTTAGCAATTGGAGCAGTCTTTGTTTCAATGTGTATTTTAACCACAATAATTGCTATTATTATAGCTTTAGTTTCTAGACATCGCGGCTGGTGCCTTATTTGTCCTATGGGTACACTTCAAGAACAAATCGGTAAGATAAAAAAGAAGAAAAGTACTAATCTATAATAAGAGAGTAGCTAGAATATATCCGTCAGTTTTCTCTTTTATCATTACCAAATAAATCCTTTCTGTTATAATATTTAAGTGTGAAAAGAAAAAAATTTATCAGAAAAAGTAAGTTCTTTGTTTATATTTTACAATGTCAGGATGGGACCTATTATACCGGCTATACCCCGGACTTAAAAAATCGCCTTAAGCTGCATAACAAAGGAAAAGGCGCCAAATATACCCGTAATAGAAGACCGGTTAAACTAGTATGGTATAAAGAGTATTGTTATTTTAAGAGGGCCTTTAAAAAAGAATCAGCGATTAAGAAGCTGTCGCGTAAACAAAAGGAAAAGTTAATGATTAAAGCACCTAATTATTTCAGCAGGAAAAAAGTATCAAACGATACTGGAATCGATAAAGGATAAAGCCTATGCCGGTTTATTTGATTGTAGAGAATAAAACTGATAATATTATGGTACCGGAAGTTTAAGTAAAGCAAGATGAAATCATTAGCATCCTTTTTAAAGTTTTATACCAAGTATTTAGCGGTTTGGGTTTTTATCTGTGGTATTATTGCTTATTTATACCCTAAGCCATTCATAGCTTTGCGTGAAGGAATGGATTTTTTCTTTGCCCTTACTATGTTTGGCATTGGTTGTGTACTTAATATCCAAGATTTTCAAAGAATAGCTAAGCAGCCACAAATAGTGTTAATCGGTTCTTTTTTGCAATTTACTCTTATGCCTTTTGGGGCATTTATGGTTGCCAAATTATTAAACTTACCGCCGAATATAGCGCTTGGGCTTATCCTTACCGGTTCTGCGCCCGGAGCTATGGCCAGCAACGTGATAAGTTATGTAGCTAAAGCTGATGTTGTTTACTCGGTAAGTTTAACTACTGTTTCTACCATTTTAGCTCCGGTAATGACACCGACACTCACTTATATTTTAGCTCACTCGATTTTAAGAGTTGATTTCTGGGGTATGTTTTTTAGTATGGTAAAGATGGTAATCGGGCCGCTGCTTTTAGGGTTATTCTTAAAATATAAATTTTCTAGGAGCATAGAAAAATTAGAGCCGTTATTCCCGGCCATTTCGGTTACTTTTATAATATTTATCTGTTCCTTAGTTATTGCTTTAAATAAAACTTTTTTAGTGATGCTTACCTTTATAGTTATAGCAGCAGTTTTTTTATTAAATTTATGGGGAATGGCTAGTGGATACTTTATGGGAAAAATCCTGAAAATGGAGATAGCGCGGCGTCGTACCCTTTCTATAGAGATAGGTATGCAAAACGCCGGCTTGGGGACGGTTTTAGCTTTAAAACATTTTAACGAACAGGTAGCTGTTCCAGCTGCTTGTTTTGTTTTTGTTTGCATATTTACGGCGTCGATTATGGCTGAAATTTGGAGAAAGAGCAGTAATTATCAGCAATGATTATAAGCTTAACTGTATGACAAAACTACTAGCAACATTTGTCATCTTGTTATACCGGCTTAAAAAATAAATATGGTTAATAAATATCGATTACTCATAAGCTTTTGCGTTACTCTTGTTTTTACTTGTTCTGCTTTTATAAATAATTCGCTCTGCAAGGATACTTCGGAAGGTTTAGCTGATTCCAAGCTAACTACAGCAACTAATTTGCTATACAAAAGAGAGTTTAACCTTGCCATTGAGAAACTCAATCAGATATTAACAATAGACCAAAAAAGCCCTAAGGCTTGGTATAATTTAGCTTGTGCTCATGCTTTAGCCGGTGATTACGAGAATGCCTTGCTGGAATTTGAGAAAGCGCTGCAATTTGCACCTTCGGACTTTAAAGCCATTATATTGATTAATAAGGCCTTAATTTGCCTTAAATTACAAAGCTATGACTCTGCTTTTGAATTGTTGAATAAAGCTATAGAATTGGTCCCAAGATTAGAGCGGATAGACGATTTTAGAGGATTACACTTTATAACTGCAGAATTAGCTAAAGGCAATCTTACAACAGAAAAGATAAACTTTTGGCTTTATGAGGATTCCCCATTTTTATTCGATACTGCTTGTTTTATCAAAGATATAACGACGGACCTTAATTTAAAGGTTTATAATTTTTCTAATCTGGAGCCTTTACCTTTATTTTTTTATGGAAGCAGCAGAACCCATCTATTATTAGGAAAATTACATTATCTTGATAATCGCTTGGATGAGGCCGAATCCGAATTTAAGGCCGCATATTTTTTATCAAAAGATAACGAAGCTTTAAAAGAATTATCGCAAGGAACTGCCTATTTTTGGTTGGGTCATATCGCCTTTAAACGACAGCAATTCATGAAAGCGCTTCAGCTTTTTAAGAAGGCAGCGCAAATACAGCCCAATAATTTTGGATATGTAAGAGAAGTGGCGGCAGGATATATGGCAAATCAGCATTATTTAATTGCTAAAGAAAAATGCCAAGAAGCTTTATCTTTGAATCCCCACGACGAAAATACCAAAGAGCTTTTAAAATTAATAGAAGAAAGAGAAAAGGCTGCGGCTAAACGTATTAATCGGTAAGGTAACTAATAGGAGAGTAAAAAAATGAAGCAATGGTATGAGTCATTATTTGAAAATTACGCTAAAAAATACTACAAGGAACCTTTTGTCCAAGGAACTGTCGGCGAATGTGATTTTATTGAGCAGGAGATAAATTACGATAAATCCTTAAAGATTATTGATATCGGTTGCGGTACCGGCTGGCATGCTATTGAG
>JAGOLA010000049.1 GCA_017994375.1 Candidatus Omnitrophota bacterium
AAGCCATAGTATTGGCAGTATAAAGGCCCTGACAAGATCCACAACCGGGACAAGCTTCTATTTCTATAACTTGACGGTCTTTTTCGGTAAGAATTCCGGCTTTTGATTGCCCCACGGCTTCAAAGGTATCTCTTACTAAAGAAAGGCGTTTTTGTCCAAAGTGTCCCGAAAGCATAGGCCCAGCAGTTACTACTATAGTAGGAATATTTATTCTTAATGCCCCCATTATCATTCCGGGGGTAATTTTATCGCAGTTAGTTAATAAGATTAATCCATCTAAAGAGTGAGCGCCAGCAACACTTTCTATTATATCTGCTATTAATTCACGTGAAGGAAGCGAATATTTCATCCCTTCATGGCCCATAGCAATACCATCGCATATCCCTGGTACTCCAAAAATAAAAGGCGTACCGCCAGCATTTTCTACTCCGCGTTCAATATAACGCTCTAAAGTACGCATATTTATATGCCCGGGGATTAAGTCGGTAAAACCGCTAGCAATACCGATAAAAGAACGTTTTAAATGCGAAGGATGTAGACCAGTGCCGTAAAGTAACGCCCGGTTAGGCATTCGTTCTAAACCATTTTTGATTTTATCTGATCGCATTAGGCCTCCTTTAATCTGCTCCTTCTAACTCCCCTAAATCTTTTTCTTCTTTTAAAAAATCTTCCTTTGATTTAATAACAGGTACTTTAGTTATGTATTTGTCAACATATTCCTTAGAGTTTTTAATATTCAGTTGTTCAAAAAGAAAAGAGAATTCTTCTTCTAATACTTGTGATATTTTATTACGGGTATCGAAAGATAAAGAGTGAATTTCCTTCTTGAAAGGTCCGAGAGCTTGTTTCCTAAGTTTATAAATAAATTGATCGTCAGTCCAATCTTTCTTTTTTTCGTTTTTATAGTTGCTATGCAACCAACTATAAATTTTTTCTTTAAGAGCTAACGGTAAATAATCATAAACTATGTTTTGGAATTGTGTTGCAAGGTGTATTTCGGCACAACCTATTTTAGGGAAATGATGAAAAGCATCATTCGGTAAAGTTGAAGCGCCATGCTGTACTGCTCCGGCTAAACTATATTGTTTTCTTGAGATTTCCGAAAGTTTTTTTAAAGTGTCAAAATCTATATTTACTTTAGCCATAGAGCCGTCGGGTAAAACCACTCCTCCGTGGCTAGTACCAGTTTGAATGCTAATCTTAGAGATACCCTTTTTATTACCGATTTTATTTAGATAGCCTTGCATGAAGGCAGTTAGTTCTTCCGGTGTAGAGTTTTTACCTCCAACTTCGCCGATTTCTCCGCCAACAGATATATCTATTCCCTTAGGCTGTAATTTTCGGATATATTTAGTTAATAAAGCGCAAAGTTCATAGTTAAGCTTTTGTTGCTTATTTAAATCTGATTTGGATAAATCAACTAAAGTAGAAGAATCGATATCAATATTGTAGAAAGATGCTTCTACAGCTTCTTTGATTAAATGTTTTAAAGGATTAATTTCTCCTTCTTTGTCGTTAAGATAATTCTTAGCTTTAATTTGAAAGTGGTCTCCTTGAATAAAAATTGGGCTGCTGTAACCTTCTTTCATAGCAGCAAGCATGATTATCGAGCTATACTCTACGGGACGTTGATCAGTATAGCCAATTTCACTTTTAGCTATTTCAAATATAAAAGCAGCAGCATTTATTTTTTGTGCCGCTTTGAAAACCGCTCTTGATAAATCAAAAGTAAGCGTACGAATATTCATGGCAGGCACCGTAAAGCCACTAATTTTGCCTTTCCCCATTGCTTCGTAAAGTCCCTGTATCGAAGAAGGAATAACATTTAATTGTAGACTGGCGTTATAAGTTACCCAATAAGCAAGTTTTTTTAACAAGAGGTTTTTTCCTAATATTATAGTATCGACAAGATTATCGATAATACTTTCACGAAATTTTTCGCTGTCTTTAATAATAATTTTACCTGCTTTTAAAATTACTCCTTCATTATTTAAAATACTTTTTTCGGTTTTATATATCATTGCTCCTCCTTTGGGTTACTAATCAGGTTAGAATTTTAATTAGCTTATAATAAGCATCTACTTTTATATCTTTTGGCTTTATAGCTTTAGCTAAGGGTATTAAACTTAGCTTTTCGTTTTCAAGAGCAACGCATTTATCGCTTTTACCGGATTTAAGCATTTTTACTGCATAATTAGCATAACGTGCTGCAATAATGCGGTCAAAAGCAGTCGGCCTTCCTCCGCGTTGTATATGACCTAACACTACCTCTCGTGTTTCTAAACCGGTAATTTGATTTATTTGTTCAGCTATCTCGGAAGCTTTAGCTACTCCTTCGGCTACAATTATAATCCAGCTTATTTTACCACGAATATTTCCCTCTACAATTTCTTCGCATATTTTTTTAATATTAAATCTTTTTTCTGGAATTATAACTTCTTCGCAGCCGCCGCTTAAAGCTACTTGCAAAGCTATATATCCGCAATCTCGCCCCATTACTTCTACTACAAAAATGCGTTCTAACGACGTGGCAGTATCACGAATTTTGTCCAGGGCATCCATAGCAACATTAGTAGCAGTATCGGCTCCAATAGACATATTAATTCCGTTTATATCATTATCAATAGTTGCTGGTACGCCAATAGTAGGTATAGAATATTTAGAAGCTAAAATATGGCCGGCAGTCAAAGAACCGTTTCCTCCGATAACGATTAAGCCGTCTATCTTATTATTCTTGATAGTTTTAACAGCTTGATGTTGACCTGAAACCGTACGAAAAGCATTAGAACGAGCTGTCTTTAAAATTGTACCTCCGAGATTAATAATTCCGGAAACCGAACGCCTATCTAATAATTTTATGTCATTTTCGATAAGGCCTTGATAACCTCGGTATATACCTAAAATTTCGATTCCGTAAGCATCAGCACTTCTTACAATAGCCCTGATAGCAGCGTTAACTCCGGCACAATCTCTGGTCAGTAAAGCAATTCTTCGCATTAATTTACTTTAAGTTCCACTTTGCCAGCTTGTTAAATAAAGTTTTTGTTGTTTAGTTAAAGTATCTATCTTAATGCCCATGGATGCTAACTTTAATTTTGCTACAGCATTATCAATTTCTTCAGGAACTGAGTAGACTTTTTTTTCTAATTTGTCTTTAAATTTAGCAATATATTCACAGCTTAAAGCTTGGTTGGCAAAACTTAAATCCATGACTTCAGCCGGATGTCCTTCAGCACAAGCTAAATTAACCAAACGTCCTTGTCCCAAAAGATAAATTTTCTTTTTATTTTTAAGGTGGTACTCATCTATCAAAGGTTTAACTTCCTTGTGAGAAACGGATATTTTTTTTAGCTCGGTTATATTTATTTCGACATCAAAATGTCCTGCGTTTGCGATCAACGCTCTATTTTTCATTAAAAGAAAATGCTCTTTTGAAATGGCATTGATATCTCCGGTAAGAGTAATGAATATATCACCTATTTTAGCGGCTTCTTTCATTGGTATTACCATAAAACCATCCATTACTGCCTCTAGAGCTCTTAAAGGATTAACTTCACAAATAATAACGTGAGCTCCTAAGCCTTTTGCTCTAAGTGCGGTGCCTTTACCACACCACCCATAACCGCATATCACTACATTGGTTCCGGCTATCAACTTATTAGTAGCACGTATGATTCCGTCTATGGTAGATTGCCCGGTTCCATAACGATTATCGAATAGATGCTTAGTATAAGCATCGTTAACAGCTATGATAGGATAGAGAAGTTTTTTTTCTTTTTCCAGTGATTTTAAACGTATAACTCCAGTGGTAGTTTCTTCAGTACTTCCCCAAGGAAATTGAAAATTTTTTTCTATTTTCTTTTGGCGTTTATGTATGGTTGAGATCAAATCTGCACCATCATCTAAAGTAATTTGTGGTTTTTGTTTTAACACTTGAGCAATATGCTTATAATACAAACTTTTATTCTCCCCTTTAATAGCATAAACACTAATTCCATAATCAAAAACTAAGGAGGCAGCTGTATCATCTTGAGTAGAAAGAGGATTGGAAGCGCATAAATAAATCTGGGCGCCAGCAGCTTTTAGAGTAATAGCCAAAACAGCCGTTTCGGTAGTAACATGTAAACAAGCTCCCAAAGTTAAATTCTTTAGAGGTTTCTCTTTTAAAAAACGCTGTTGTATGCTTTTTAAAACAGGCATTCTTTCGATAGCCCATCGGATTCTTTTTACTCCTTCACCTTTTAATTTCTTATCTTTTATATCATAATTCACTGTAAAACTCCTTTTGATTACTTTAAAATCTTTTTTAATTCATTAGCCTTATCGGTCTTTTCCCAAGAAAAACCTTCATTTTCACGGCCAAAATGGCCATAAGCAGCAGTTTTAAGATATATGGGGCGTAAAAGGTTTAATTCTTCGATTATTCCTCGAGGGGTAAGCTTAAAAATCTGTCGCACTGCCTTAGAAATTCTTTTTTCTTCTATTTCGGAAGTACCGAAAGTTAGAATATTTACCGATACCGGTTCTGCTACTCCAATGCAGTAAGAAAGCTGAACTTCACAAGTTTTAGCTATACCGGCTTTAACTATATTTTTTGCAATATACCTAGCCATATATGATGCTGAGCGGTCTACTTTAGTAGGATCTTTGCCGGAGAAAGCTCCACCGCCATGACGAGCATAACCGCCATAGGTATCTACTATAATTTTACGACCTGTTACTCCGGTATCAGAAACTGGCCCGCCGATTTCAAAACGACCGGTACCATTTATGAAAATC
This sequence comes from Candidatus Omnitrophota bacterium, assembly GCA_017994375.1. Lineage (GTDB taxonomy): Bacteria > Omnitrophota > Gorgyraeia > Duberdicusellales > 4484-171 > JAGOLA01. The sequence goes on from JAGOLA010000049.1 coordinate 4,780, forward strand.
TTAGTATTTTTATCGATCATATTTTTAGGTACAATATGTTCAATAACTAATTTTTGAATATCTTTTTGTAAATCTTTAGTTTTTACCTCTTTAGAATGGTGAGCTCCGATAATAATCGCATCAACCCTTTTAGGAATAGAATTTTCGTATTCAATAGACACTTGGGATTTTCCATCCGGTCTAAGATAGGATAATGTTTTTTCTTTACGTAGTTGTGAGAGCCTTTGCACTAATTTATGAGATAACATTATCGGTAAAGGCATTAACTCTGGAGTTTCGGAATTAGCAAAACCAAACATTAATCCTTGATCCCCAGCCCCGCCGACATCAACTCCTAAGGCTATGTCAGAAGATTGTTCTTGTATGGCAGTAACTACACCGCAACTCTCGTAATCAAAGCCAACCGAAGGATCATTATAACCTATTGATTTCAATAAGTTTCTGACTATTTTGGGTACATTTACATAACAAGAGGTGGTAATTTCTCCAGCTACAATTACTAATCCCCGAGTAGCCAAAGCCTCACAAGCTACTCGGCCGGTCTTATCTTTAGCTAATACTGCATCTAATACCGAATCCGATATTTGATCACATATTTTCTCAGGGTGTCCTTCTGTAACAGATTCCGAAGCAAAATAACTCTTCATTTCTATCCTCCTTGAACATTCTCATTATTAACGCTACTGGGTTCATTAATTATATTATTTTTTTTAGTAAAGGCAATAAATTCTTCCAATTTTGGTAGGTCTTCTAAAGAATTAATACCGAAGTATTCTAAAAATTTACGGGTAGTTATATAAAGAAAAGGTCTCCCTATAACATCCTTTTTACCGGCAATTTTTATTAAACCTAATTCTAAAAGTTTTCTCACAACTCCGTCAGCGTTAACTCCGCGAATAGCCTCTATTTCAATACGAGTAGCCGGCTGTTTATAAGCTATGATAGCCAATGTTTCCAAGCAGGCTGAAGATAACTTTTGTTTGTTTTTTTCCTGATACATCTTTTTGACCCAAATTTCGTTATCCGGAGTAGAGCACATTTGATATCCTCCGGCAATCTTAACGATACAAATTCCTGACTGGCGATTTTTATATTCTAAGATTAGTCCCTCTATGGTTTTCTCGATATCTCTTTTGTTAATCTCGATAATTTCCGATAATTCATTAGCGTCAATAGGCTTCTCATTGACAAAAAGTAATGCCTCTAGTATAGATTTTATTTTTTCCGTATCCATAACTATATTTTTAGTCGGTATATCTGGTTTAATAGCTCTTCAACAGTATCAATTTTTTCTTCTTTTTCTAAAGCTTTCTTAATCATTTCTTCAGCTTCACGGCTGCTGTATTGTAGGCGTTTTAATATTTCTTTAGCTTCCAAAGTTATTTCTTTATGAATAATTTTTTTCTCCATCCTCTCTTCTTTTATTAAAGCAAATCTTCCGACTTTCCCTTGTAAATGAGCGATAATTTGTTTAGCTTTTTGCTGGCCTATACCGGCTAAGGTTTGTAAAAAGCTCATATCACCTTCTTCTATCGCCGCAGCAATTCTAGAGATAGGTTTATCAAAAGCGCGCAAAGCAGCTTTTGGTCCCACTCCCGACACACTAATAAATTTTATAAAGAAGTCACGTTCTAATTCATCGATAAATCCTACCAATACAGGTATACTTTTATTTTTTTCATTAGCTAAGTAATAATAAATTATTAATTCGATAGTATCTAAGTTATTTTTAGCTATATGATGATAGACTGTTTTAGGCGTATTTATCTCATAGCTTATTCCTCCTGTATCTAAGATAGTACGGTTTTCTTCGCTTTTTAGAATTTTACCCTGAATTTTATAAATCATATTTAGAGTTTTTTATTAATCTTTGTAACTTTATTAAATGTGCAAAGGCTATAACTAAGGAAAAGGCATCGGCAGTATGTACTGACTTAAGTTTCTTCCCCGTTATATTCTCAGCCATTTTTTTTACTTGCATAGAATTAACATTTCCTCTACCGATAAAAGATTTACGGGCACGAGTAGGTGAAAAATCAAAAAAGCCTATTTTTTCTCGGTATGCTAAAAGGGTAATTATACCTTTTACCTGAGATAATAAACCTAAAGTTACAGGGTGACGATAATGCGAGTATAATTTTTCTGCTATAATAACCTTTGGTTTGTAAAAATCTACTTCTTTTTTAAGTTCTTCATAAATATAATTAAGCTTTTCTGGTAAAGGTTGGCGATAGTCAGGTTTTATTTCGTTTTCTTTTATTAAATTTGCCTTTAGATTTTCAATTTCACAAATTACATAACCACATATCCGTAAACCGAGATCTATCCCTAGAACTACCATCTTATATTTCTTGTGCCATTTCTTCTAAAACTTCATCAGGAATATCAAAATTGGCATAAACCTTTTGAACATCATCATGTTCCTCTAAGGCTTCAATTAAAGAAAGAAGTTGTTTTGCTTCGTTACCGGTAATTTTTATTGAAGAGTTAGGTATTTTGGTTAATTCGGCTAACTCCCATTTAATATTTTTTTTCTCAAAAGTTTCTTTAATATTCTCGAAATCTTTAGGGTCGCAAAAAACTTCATAATTCTTATCGCTAGTTTTTATATCTTCGGCTCCGGCATCAATAGCTATAGAAAATAACTCTTCTTCATTTATTTGAGATTTATTAATTAAAAGGTAGCCTTTAGTGGTAAATATCCAGGCTACACTTCCAGCCCCGGCCATGTTAGCTGCTTTTTTAGTAAAAATATTTCTAATTTCTGCTGCAGCACGATTCTTATTATCAGTAAGAGCTTCTACAATAATAGCTATTCCTCCGGGACCGTAACCTTCAAAAGTACAGCTTTCGTAATTAACTCCGGGTAGTTCCCCAGTACCTTTTTTGATAGCCTTTTCGATATTATCTTTAGGCATATTAGCATCATTAGCTCTAGTTATGGCTGTACGTAAGGCAGGATTATTGTCGGGATTACCGCCACCAGCTTTAGCAGCAACTGTAATCTCCCTTATTAATTTTGTAAATAACCGCCCTCTTTTAGCATCGGCAGCGCCTTTTTTGTGTTTAATACTCGCCCATTTTGAATGACCACTCATTATAACCTCCTCATTTAAAGTTCGTAGTTAGTAGTTTATAGTTTATAGACTAAAATAACGATTTTCTACGAACTCCGAACTCTGAACTACGAACTATATCAAAAAACTAATTGCTTTTTTAGCTAATTTATCTGCTTCTTCGTTTTTTTCCCGGCTAATATAATCGATATTAAAGCTATCTAACTTAGAAATAATATTTTTAGCCAAGATATGCAAAGGTTTGATATTTTGGTTTTTTACCTTAAAGTTTCCGTTAATTTGTTCACAGACTAACTTGCTGTCAGATAGGACTTTTATGTTTTTTTCGCCAAGATTTAGAACCTCGATGAGAGAAAATATCAAAGCCATATATTCAGCAAAGTTATTTGATTGTATACCTAAGTAAATACTTCCTTTTTTAATTACAGAGCCGTTCTTATATATTAAAAAACCAATTCCAGCTTTTCCGGGATTACCAGAGCTGGCTCCATCTATATAAATTTCTATCATTAGCTAATATCCTCCGGAATATATAAAATACGTACACAATTTTCACAAGATACTAAATCAAGATATTTCTTTATATCATTTATTTTCTGATGGGTAACTGCTATAAAACAGGCGCTGCAATTATTATTTTTTATAGGGACGATAGCTAACCCCCGGCGGGTTTTTAAGAGACTCTCATAACGTAAAAGCACCTTTTTATCAATATCTTTAGTGTATATTTTTCTTTTATCATAAAGATTATTAATTTTTGCTTCAATATCTTTTTGTTGATCTGCTATTATCTGTTTTTCTTTAAGATATACCGCCTCTTCTTTACTTAAATGTTCTTTTTCTGTAGTAAATTCTTTTTTAATATCTTCTAATTCATCAAGGACCTTAATAAGGCTCTCTTCGGCTAAAGAAATGTCAGCTTTTAGGGAGGCGATTTCAGTAAGCTTAGCCTGATATTCTTTGTTAGTTTTTAATTGATAAAGCTGTCCTTGAGATTTTTTTAAATTGTCTTCTTTAGAGGCCAAATTTAATTCTTTATCTTTTTTAGTTAACTGCAAAGCTTTAGTCTTTTCTTCAAAGATGCTTACTTTTTGTTTTTTTTGCTCAAATTCTTCGGTTATTTTTTTTAATTTTAAGGGTAAGTTTTTTTCTTTTAATTCCGTCAAGCTATGGATGTTGGAGTCTATTTCTTGCAAATCAACAATTTTTTTAATTTCTTCTTTTAAATTCATAGATATCAAAATAGTAATATGGGCACAGCCCGACTTGAACGGGCGACCTCTACGATGTGAGCGTAGCGCTCTAACCAACTGAGCTATGTGCCCGCTATCGATTTATATTTATTCTGGGCCCGCAGGGATTCGAACCCCGGACCAATTGATTATGAGTCAACTGCTCTAACCAGCTGAGCTACGGGCCCTTAAAAAGTTTTAAAATTATAGCAAGATATAGGCCTTATAGCAAGTATTTTTTGGTAGGGTAGATAATAATAAAAAGTTAAAATTTAAAGGTAGGGTTGAATAAATTTTGCTAGATCATTGCTC
>JAGOLA010000050.1 GCA_017994375.1 Candidatus Omnitrophota bacterium
TTAATACACCTTTGTTTTGCTGAGAGGCTTACTATAACCACTTATTACCCTTCGCCTTACGGTATATATAGTAAACTTTTAACTAAAACTTTCGGGGTAGGTGACACCAATGGAGACGGACAGTTTCATAATAATGATTTACCGGCTACCGAAGGGGCAATAATGGCAGCTAACCGCATACGTACTAATACTGGTTTTAGTTATCAGAACTCTAATGGATATACTGGCACGATAGGTGATGCAAATCTTATGATTACCGTAAGAGGTGGAATAATAACTGGTTGCGTTGGGGCAGCCTGTAATCCTTAAACTGAAGATTATCTAAGTCATAATTGTCGGAAAATCTTTTTATAAAGTTCGAAAAAAATAATTTTTGCTATATCAAAGACAAAATACCTAAATATTTAAAACAAATATCTCCTTAAAACCTTCGGTTATATTAAAAACTTAAGTTATAAAAATGAACACAGCCACGCTATTAATATCTTGCCCGGACCAAAAAGGTATTACTGCTACCATCGCTAATTTTATCTATAAAAATAACGGTAATATTGAACATGCCGATCAGCATATCGATGCTAATTCTAATACTTTTTTTATGCGCATTGAGTGGTCATTGAAAGGTTTTATCATACCTAAAAAAGAAATTGCACCACAATTTTCTAAAGTAGCTAAGAAATTTAACATGAATTGGTCTTTATATTTTAGCGATGATATCCCTAAAATAGCAATTTTTGTGTCTAAAGCTACTTACTGTTTATACGACTTACTTCTTAAACATGAACAGGATTACTTTTCCGGCAAAATTGCTTTAATTATAAGTAATCACGATAAAGCTTCTACTATTGCTAAACGTTTTGGAATAAAATTTTATCACTACCCTAAAAATAATGCTAATAAACGCGAAACAGAAAAAAAAGAACTCAAACTGTTACAAGAAGAGGGTATCGAACTTATCGTTTTAGCCCATTATCTCCAAATCTTCACTAAACAATTTACACAAAAATACCCCAATAGTATTATTAATATACATCATTCTTTTTTACCAGCATTTGCTGGCAGTAACCCTTACCGGCAAGCTTATCAACGGGGAGTAAAAATAATCGGGGCAACCAGCCATTATATAAACGAAAAATTAGATTCCGGACCGATAATCGAACAAGATGTTATCCGAGTCGATCACCGCCGTAGATTATTAGACCTTAAAAGAGAAGGGCAAGAAATAGAAAAAATGGTATTAAACCGGGCAGTTCGTTGGCATTTAGAGCGAAAAATACTAGTTTACGGTAATAAAACCGTTATCTTTGATTAATCTTGCCTTAAATTCAATTTTATGTTAAAGTAAAAACCATTTTGTTATCTGAAGAATCGAAAAAAAGAACTTAAAATGAATTTAATAACTAAATCAGTGTTTTTGCTAATAATTCCAATCATTTTTCTATCTAGTTGTAACCTAACAGAACCTAAAAAAAATGAAATTGTTATTTGGCATTGGATGAATGACCGCCATGATTCCTTTTTAGAATTAGCTTCGCAATATAAACAAGAAACTGGAATCGAGATAGTATTTAAACTGTTTTCCCCACCCGATATTTATTCCCAAAAAGTTATTGCAGCAGCTCGTGCTAATAATTTACCTGATATCTTTGGAATCCTAGATGATAAAAAAATTATGGCTGCTTTTATAAAAGCTAACTACATTTTAAATTTAAGCTCTTATATGGATGCTGATGAAAAAAGTTGGCATAAAAGTTTCTATTCTCAAGCTTTAGATATAGTTACTTTTTTAGACAATAATATTTATGCAGTAGAAACAGGCATCTATGGCGTCCCTATAGATATGACAGTTATTGAATTTCTTTACAATAAAGACTTGTTTAAGAAGGCCGGACTCAACCCTGATAAGCCACCTGTTACTTTTGAAGAGTTTATTAATTATGCCAAAATAATAAAAGAAACTACTAATTCTGACGGATTTGTCTGTGGTTGGGGTGAACCTTGGCTGCTTAACTCCTTATCTACTCTATGGGCCCTTAATATAATGGGTGAGAATAAATTCTTTAAAACCTTATCCGGAGAAATATCTTATACCGATCAAGATTGGATCAAGGTATTTACTTGTTTTGATAAATTACGTGAATCAAAAATTCTAGCCTCTGACATTACTACTATGGTTAATAAAGAAGCCGAAGATTTATTCTCTAAAGGTAAAGTGGCTTTTTCTTTTAACGGAAGCTGGGCAGTAAATATATTTAAACAATTATCTCCGAATTTAAACTATGCTTTTTTCCCTTTACCAAAAATATCTGAAAAACACCCTATTAAAATATGGGGGGGCGCTGGCTCGTCATTTATGGTTAATGCTAAATCGCCTAAAATAGAAGAGGTTATCAAATTTCTCAAATGGATCACGGCTAAAAAACAACAGGAGTTCCTTCTTCTTAAAACTAATAATCTTCCTTCCATAAAAGATGCTGAAATTAAGGTATCGGAAATTTTAAAATCTCTTCCAGCTAATTTTAATAATTTAACACACCCTAATATTTGGCCATATAATGAAGATTATCGCGTTTCAGAAGTTTTAGGAAGAGTGCTGCAGCAAATAGTGATGGGTTTAATAACTCCGCAAGAAGGCGCTAATGAAATTCAAAAAGTAAAGGAAAGAACTTTATCTAAATGACTGTATATTCTGTTAAAGAAAAAATTACCAATTTTACTTTTATTTTACCAGCATTATTAATTTTTTCGGTCTTTTATCTTTACCCCTTTTTCTATTCTTTTATCTTAAGTTTTCAACGCGGAGACGGAATATACTTTTCGGAGTTCGTAGGTTTAGCTAATTTTCGTGAAATTATTTTTTACGATAGCGATTGGTGGCGTTCGATGTATAATGGCCTGTATATTACTGTCTGGGCTCTTAGCTTCCAAAACATTCTTGCTTTTCTTTTAGCTTTAGCAGTAAACCAAGCAATAAAAACAGGAAAATTTTACCGGGTTATATTTTTTCTTTTGCCAGTTCTTTCAGAAATTATTATTGGTTTGTTGATGCGAGAAATTCTTATCTCTAATCCTGGTATATTTAACTGTTGGTTAGAAAAAATTGGCTTAGATGCTTTTAGGCAAAATTGGCTAGGTAAGGAGAGAGTGTTATTAACTACCGCGATCGTCCATTGTTGGAAAGGATTTGGATGGGCCTTTGTTATTCTTTTAGCTGGTTTACAAACTATACCGGAACAATTATATGAAGCAGCAAAAATAGATGGCGCTAACTATCTTCAACGTTTTTTCAAAATAACTTTACCGCTTCTCATGCCGGTAATTGCTATAGTAGTAGTTTTAACATTACTTGGCACTATGCAAGCTTTTGCCATGATTTTAGCTTTAACTCGCGGCGCGGGCGGACTAGCAGAAGTACCTACTATGCGGATATATGACCATTTAAGAGGTAGACAAGTCGGTCTAGCCTGTGCTGAAGGAATAGTCATAGGTATCATACTATTTACACTCTCTCGGTTTTTATTTTTATTTTCAAAAAAAATAAGGGAGCGTTGGGGTGTATTATCAAACTAAAAAGGTAATTGCTTTAATCCTTATCCACGCCTTTTTAATAAGTGTGGTTTTAAGCTGTATCGGACCTCTATTTTGGATGTTAAATGCCTCTTTTAAGAGTGAGAAAGAGTTTAGAAGCGATTTTGGATTAAAAATAGCTTCTACTCTAAACTTAGAAAATTATAAAATTGCTATTTTTAAAGGAAAATTAGGGCTATATTTTGTAAATAGTATTTTTTATACTTTTATCACCGTTACTTTAATAGCGTTAGTATCTTCTTTAGCTGCCTTTGCTTTTTCCCGCTTGAATTTTCCCGGTAAAAACGTTATATTTTACTTATTTCTAGCTGCTATGGCTATTCCGCTTCCAGCTGGATTTGTACCGGTGTATATTTTACTGACAAAATTAGGATTGGTAAATCGCACTGGCTACGTTTTAGCTATGACAAACATGGGGCTTTCTTTAAGCATATATCTCTTAAAACCCTTTTTTGACCAGTTACCGCGCGATCTTGAAGATGCAGCGCTTATAGACGGTTGTAATAAACTACGTATTTGGTGGAGCGTATCTTTACCTTTAGTAGCCCCAGCTTTAGCAGTAGTAATTATTTTTAATTCCTTAACGGTATGGAATGAATTTGTTTTAGCTTCCCTTATGTTTACTAATGAAAAACTTATGCCTCTTCAAGTCGCACTAATGGAATTTTATCACCAAAATATTATCAACCATACTCTTCTTATGGCATCGCTTACAATCGCGGCTCTACCGATAATAATTCTTTATTTACGTATGCAACGCCAAATGATAAAGGGACTTACAGCAGCTTATAGCGGGAGTAGCAGATAAAAAATGAAAAAAAATATATTTTATAACTTTTTAAGTGGTTTAATTATTATAATAAGTTTAGCAATATTTCCTTTTATAATTTATGCTCAAACTTCCTCGGAATATGTTACTAAAGGCTGGGCAGCATTAGGTAAACGCGAATTTAGCAATGTCTATGAAATCGTAGATAAGTGTATTAGTAAGTTTTCCGAAGAAGCTGATAGTTTAGCTAAAAATCTAACTGATTTTCCTTCGGTCGACAAAGAAAGCGAATGCAAGGTCATGGACGACGTTGCTACTTGTTATTTTATAAAAGGCGAAGCTTTGATGCGAGAAGGAAAGATTGAAGAAGCTAAAAAGGTTTTCCAAGAAATTATTGATAAATATCCTTTTGCTCAAAATTTTGATCCTCGCGGTTGGTATTGGTCTTTAAGGGAAAAATCGGAAATTACTTTAAAAAAATTAGAAACCGGACATTTAGAAATGGGTGAAGAAGAAAACGAAAAAACTTACCCTGTTACTAAGATTAATCTTTATGATAAGGGCACGGAATTTCCTATTGAATACGAAAAATATGGCGAATTTCAGGGAGTAGGCTCTAAAGATTACTCTTATATCATAAAAGATCCTATAAATCTTGCTAAGGCAGCCGGGGAAGGTATATATCCCAATACAATTTCTCTAAAATTCGATCCGGAATATATTAAGATAAAAAAAGAACTCTCCAAAGTTGACCATTGGCAAATTTTGAATAGCCGCGACCTAAATACTGCTTTTTATAAATGGAACATCGTACCGGAATCTGCGGGTATAAAGCAATTCTACCTTGCTGAATTATTAGAAAGGAGTGGATTAATCCAATCGGCTATAAAGGCTTATTATGCAACTTTAGTGCATTTTCCCCGCACCTATGCTTGGACTTACTGGCATACTCCATGGTACATTGGAAAAGCTGCTCTTTACCGTCTTAAATTTCTTATTAAAAATAACCCTCAATTAAATTTAGAATTAAATAACGCTGATATCCAAATAATTAATGGTTATGACAACGATATTCGTAACGATATATTTATCGTAAATCCAGGAATTTTAAAAAAATCTTCTTTTTGGGAAAAAAATATTCTTACTAATAGCCATTGTCAAAAAAAACGAAATCTTAAAGATATTGCTAATGCAGCAGAAGGAGAAAATATAAAACTAATTAAATACAAAAGCGGAGACTGGCAACTTTTAGTTAACGGCAAACCTTTTATCATAAAAGGTATTACTTATAGTCCTACCAGAGTGGGCGAATCACCAGATGATGGTACTCAACAAAACTGGACTACTCAAGACTTAAACCAAAATGGCTTAATCGATTCTCCTTATGAAAGTTGGGTAGATTTAAATAAAAATAATATTCAGGACGAAAATGAAAAAGTTGTCGGAGACTTTTATCTTTTAAAAAAGATGGGAGTAAATGTTTTAAGGGTATATCATCAGCCTTTCCCATTAAATAAAGAAATTTTTAGACAATTACACGCCAAATATGGTATATATATAATACTTGGCGATTTTTTAGGAAAATACACTTTAGGTAGTAATGCTGATTGGGACCAAGGAACCGATTACGATAACCCCTTACATAAGAAAAATATGTTAGAAAGCATAAAACAAATGGTATTAGAATTTAAAGACGAACCTTACGTTTTGATTTGGCTTTTAGGTAATGAGAATGTCTATGGTTTAGGGTGTAATGCTGATAAAAAACCTGCTAGTTTCTTTTCTTTTGCTAATGAAGCAGCTCTTCTTATCAAATCTCTTGATCCTCAAAAAAGACCAGTAGCGATATCTTCAGGAGATATTCTTTACCTGGATATTTTTGCTAAGAATGCTCCTGATATCGATATCTTTGGAACTAATTCCTATCGCGGACCATATGGTTTTTTGGATCTATGGGGAGAAGTAAAACGGGTATCTGCTAAACCAGTAATGATTACCGAATATGGTGCTTCCGCTTACGGAAAAAGTTATTCCCTTCAAGAAGCAGAGGAATATCAAGCTGAATACCATAAAAATAATTGGTTAGACATATTATTTAATTCTGCCGGCTTTGGAGCTGGAAATGCTATAGGTGGCATTGCTTATGAGTGGCTTGACGAGTGGTGGAAAGCCTATGAGCCTGGTTATCACGATAAGAAAGGTTTATTTAGCGGGCCTTTCCTCGATGGCTATATGCACGAAGAATGGTTGGGAATTTGCGGGCAAGGAGAAGGAAAACATTCGCCATATTTACGCCAACTTAGAAAGGCCTACGAGACCTACGCTGAACTTTGGGGTAAAAATTAATAAAAAAGAAAGGAGGAGAGGATGCGTAAAAATAGTCTAATTATAATTTCATTAATTATCTTTTCATGTTATTTTGGGCTCAAAGGGTTAAGCGAAGATAAAAATCTTAAAGAAGATTTTTATGTCTATTCGGATAAAAACTCACCTAATAACCACTTCATTCCCAGCGGTTGGATGGGAGACTATAACGATTTGAAATTTAACGATCAGGCAACAGAAGAATCTTTTTCGGGAGCCACTTCTATGAAGATAATTTATACTGCTAAAAAATCACAAGGTAATGGCTGGACCGGAATTTATTGGCAATCCGCCTTAAATAACTGGGGGGATAAAAAGACCGGTTTCGATTTAAGCGGTTATAATAAATTAGTTTTTATGGCTAAAGGAAAAAAAGGTGGAGAAGTAATAAATAAAATTAAAGTCGGTGGTATCACAACAAGCGCTTCTACTGGAGAACCTGTTGCTTATCCTGACACTTTAGACATAGGAATAGGGCCAATACGCTTAACCGACCAATGGCAGGAGTATTATATAAATTTAGTAGATCAAGACCTTGCTTATATCAATGGAGGTTTAAGCATTATATTTAACGCTGATCAAGCTGCAGAAGAACAAACTATTTATTTAGACGAAATACGTTACTCTTACGATTCCGATCTTAAAAAAGAAAAGGCTACTGTAAATTTCCCATTTTACGTTTATGCTGATAATAGTTCTTTAGATAATCATTTCATTCCCAGCGGTTGGATGCCGCCATCTGCCCCTAGAGATATTAAATTTGACCCTAATTGGAAAGATTATCCTTTTAGCGGAGATACTTGTATAAAAATTGAATATAAAAATAATTCTGGAACACGTTGGGCTGGTATCTTCTGGCAAAATCCTGCTAACAATTGGGGCTCTGTTCCAAAAGCCGGCTATAATCTTCAAGGCGCTACTAAACTTACCTTTTGGGCTAGAGGAGAAAAAGGCAATGAGATAGTAACAGAATTTAAAATAGGGGGCATATCTAGTGGTGAATATAATGACTCTGATAGTTCCAGTATTGGACCGATAGAATTAACTAAAGAGTGGAAAAAATACGAAATCGACTTACGTGGACGAGACCTCTCTTATCTAATAGGGGGTTTTGCCTGGTCGACCAATATCGATGTTAATGACCCAGAAGGTGTAGTATTTTTTCTCGATGACATTAAATACGAAAAAGACGAATTAAACCAAGAATTAGAATAGTAAAATTTACCAAGGAATTAAATTAAAATCTTTAAATTAATTTTTTATTAAAATGGGTTTGCCAAAGTTACCAAAAACTAAGATATTGCTATCTTTTATTATTATAGCGATAATTAGTTTCTTATATTTCTATATAAATAAATTATATTCTACTAAACAACAGCTACTTTTAAAAAATCAAAAACTTTCGGAAAGAATAGTAAGCCTTGAGGAAGTAAGGATAGAAAACGAAAAATTAAAAGCCCAAATAGCTACTTACCAAAAAACGTTAAAAGAATATGAGTTTTGTTATAAAGACTCTATTATTATAAGAAAATCTTTACTAAAAGGATACTTTTTATGCGTTGATGGCAAGCCCATTTTAATAAAAGGAGTTGGCTATAGCCCGATCCCTATAGGAAAAGGGCACAATTATGATTTTTTTACCGATCCTAATAAACCTTGGCTAATTGATGGCAAATTAATGAAAGAGGCTGGCATTAATTGTGTAAGAATCTATAACACTAGCGATAATTTAGCAAAAGTAAAAGAATTTATTAGGGACATGTACGAAAAATTCGGTATCTACACTATAGTAAGCGACTGGCTAGGCTTATGGGGGCAACCGGCAGCTAATTATGCTGATACCGCTTTTCAAAATAACATAACCCAAAGAATTCTAACAATAGTAGAATCGCTAAAAGATGAAAAAGGACTACTAATGTGGGTTCTAGGGAATGAAAATAATTATACCTTTACCGGTGAAGTAGGTTTCTGGACCTCTCCGGAAATAGAAAATATCGAAAATCTACAAAAAAAACAAATAAGACGCGCTGAAATATACTATTCTTTCGTAAATGAATTAGCTGCTAAGATTAAGAAAATTGATGAAAACCACCCTGTTGCTTTAGGTAATGGTGAGGCTAATTTCTTGAATATAGCTTCTTCAATCTGCGAAAATATAGATCTTTTAGCAATAATTATTTATCGGGGAAAGACATTCGGGAATTTCTTTGAAAATATAAAAAATTCTTTTGACCTGCCGATATTAGTGTCAGAATTTGGATGTGATTCTTATGATGCTTACAATGATAAGGAATCTCAAGAAATACAAGCGGAATTTATACTTGAGCAGTGGAAAGATTTATATAAAAATACCGTTTTCTCAAATAACAAAAGCGGCAATGTTATTGGAGGATGTTTATTTGAATGGAATGATGAATGGTGGAAGCATAACGAAGGCCACGAACCTAAGTGGTCTATACATAATACCGATGCCGGTTGGTCGCATAGCGGATATTATTTCGATATAAAAGCTAAAGATAATTTAAATATGAACGAAGAGTGGTTTGGAATAGTATCATTAAAAGAAGAACTGGAG